>CAMZKQ010000260.1 GCA_947311265.1 uncultured Chlorobiota bacterium
TTATAAATCGGCAGTTAGCCGCAACATGGAAGGGAAGCTAAAAAATTAATAAAAGGGGGATTACCCCAGCAGATAAAAGCAAGCAAAATGAAAATACTCTGCATAGGACGAAACTATGTAAAACATGCCAAAGAACTAGGCAATGAAGTGCCAAAAGTCCCCGTTTTTTTTATGAAACCAGACTCTGCACTACTACATAAGAACCAAGCGTTTTACATTCCTGATTTCTCCAACAATTTACAATACGAAGCAGAAATAGTACTTAAAATCTGTCGTCCTGCAAAACATATTGAAGCCAAATTTGCCCATCGTTGCTACAACGAAATTGGCATAGGGATTGACTTTACAGCACGTGATGTACAAAAACTACAAAAAGAAAAAGGACTCCCATGGGAAATTGCAAAAGCCTTTGATAATTCTGCCCCATTGAGTAAATTTTTACAAAAAACAGACTTGCCAAAACATATTTCATTTAGCTTACAGAAAAATGGTGCCACCGTACAGCAAGGCAATACGGCGGATATGCTCTTTTCTTTTGATGAAATAATTGCTTACTTATCTCAATTTGTAACCCTAAAAATTGGCGATTTAATTTTTACAGGAACACCAGCTGGGGTAGGACAAGTAAACCCCGGCGACCGCCTTACGGCCTATATTGAAGAGCAAGAAATGATGAATTTTCAGATAAAATAAAGCATGAGCACAACCAAGCATAAAAAAGTAGGTCTGTTTTTTGGCTCTTTCAATCCCATACACAACGGGCATTTAATGATTGCCAATTACATGCTCGAATTTACCAATTTGGAGCAAATATGGTTTGTCATTAGCCCCCAAAATCCATTTAAAGAAAAAGCAAGCCTATTGCCTGATTATCATAGATTTGCATTGCTCAATGAAGCCGTTAGCACAGCCCCTAATTACCGTGTTTCAAACATTGAGTTTAAAATGCCAAAACCCTCCTACACTATCGACACGCTAGCTTTCCTTAAAGACAAGTACCCCAATAGAGATTTTTCAATAATTATCGGTGGAGATAACTTAAAGAGCTTACCAAAGTGGAAAAATTACGAACAAATTTTAGCACAATTTTCAGTCTATGTCTATTCTCGCCCAGATTTTAAATTGGGCGAGTTAGAAAACCATAAAAAAGTAACCATTGTAAATGCTCCATTGATGGAAATCTCATCTAGCTTTATCCGTAAATCTATAAAAGCAGGAAAAAACGTGCGTTTTTTTATGCCCGAGAGGGCATATAACTACCTCTCCGAAATGCACTTTTATGAAAAATAAGTGCCTCTAAAAAGAGAAAACTTAAAGTACCACTCAAGTTAGGGGCGGTATTTTAAGTAGCCCCATTAGGCATACTATAGAAACTGCCCTTACCCTACATTAGATACAGGATAAGGGCAGTACAAAAGGTAAAACACTCCTTAATCTAACCCACTATAAAGTGCGTCTGGTCGGTATAGTGTTTAAAATGAGCTTCTTATGTTTACTCACTATCCAAGATTTTTCTGGCTATACCCAAATCCTCCGCCCCTTCGCCTTCGGGATACTTTAGTTGTAAAGATTTTAATTTATCAATAATTATTTGCTGAATAGCCACCCGTGCCGAAGGCTTATTATCAGCAGGGATAATGTGCCACGGAGCAAAATCAGTAGAAGTATTAGAAAGCATATCAGCATACACTTTCTGGTAAGCGTCCCATTGGGCACGGACTTTGAGGTCGCCAGAATTAAACTTCCAATTTTTTTCTTGCTCATCTAGGCGAGATAAAAAACGAGCCTTCTGCTCGGCTTTCGATAAATGAAGGAAAAATTTAATAATAATAGTGCCATTTTCATAAATATGCTGCTCAAAATCATTAATTTGCCGATAACGAGAAGCCCAAAAATTAGCATCAGCATCTTCAGGTCTATCTAAACCCGGGATATTCTCACCCATTAAAAAATGAGGGTTTACACGAGTAACCAATAAATTTTCGTAATGCGAACGGTTGAAAATTTCAATCATACCACGGGCAGGCAATTTATTACTGTGTCGCCAAAGGTAATCCTGTGCCAGCTCCAATTTAGAGGGCTTTCTAAAATTATCAACACGCACACCTTGTGGGTTTATGCCCGAAAAAATACTCCGAATTGCACCGTCTTTACCAGCCGCATCAGGCGCCTGAAAAACAATAAGTACACTCTGTTTTCCAGAGGCATATAGCACCCTTTGAAGGGCTTTAAACTCCTTTAAATTAGCATTAAGTAAAGATTTTCCTTTTTTTTTCGATAACTTTTCCCCTTGGGTAGAAATCGTAGCGAGGTTTATAGTGGCCCCTTTGGCAACTTGCATTTTAGAATAGTCTGTTTTCATATTAGAGATTTAAAATAAGATTTATTTAGAAGATAATTAGCCCAATTTATAACAACCAAGCGTCCCACAAATATAACTAATTTGAGGTACTTTTTCAAATCTATTTTAAAAAACACCTCTCGTTTAATCAAAGCTGAAAATTTCTTTTCTTTTTGGATTTTTAAGTATTACCTTTGAAGCCAATTTGGTATTAACAACTCGCCGAAAAATAAATTTAGCACAAAATCACACCTTTAATATATACAAGCATGAAAAAAACTCTACTTTTACTCGCTTCTATTTTTTTTATACTCAATAGTTTTGCACAAAACATTACAGTAACATTCCCCAACGGCGGCGAACATTGGCTACAAAATATTGCCGCACCACATAATATTGAGTGGGAAAGCACAGGGGTAAGCAATTTTAAAATTGAGTTTTCGCAAGACAACGGCAATAACTGGCTAACCATTGAGCCCAACTACTCGGGGGCTAACTATTATACTTGGCAATCGGCAAATGTAATTTCGCAGAACTGCCTAATTAAAATTTCAGATGCCAACGGCACAACTACCGACCAAAGTAATGCCACATTTACAATTGCCGACAAAACAATATATTTTGCACAATGGAATACCTCCGAAGGCATTATTCGTGCAGAACTTCGAGGCGATTTAGCCCCCATTACTGTTCAGAATTTTATAAACCTTTCCGAGAAAGGGTTTTATACAGATTTGATTTTTCATAGAGTAATTCCTAATTTTATGATACAAGATGGCGACCCAATTGGCAACGGAACAGGCGGGCCAGGCTACAGTTTTAATGATGAATTTAACCCCAATTTGCGGCACAGCCATGCCGGTATTATCTCCATGGCAAATTCAGCACCTAATACCAATGGCTCACAGTATTTTATAACCACCGCAGCCACCAGCTGGCTAGATGATGTACATAGCGTTTTTGGGCGTGTAATCGACGGCATGCAGGTCTGTTACAACATACAAGATGTGCCAAGAGATGCCAACGATAAACCCCTAAATGACGTTAGCCTTACAATCTCTATTGTGGAAGGCACGCCTGCAATGAGTTTACAAAACCCTGCCGCAAATATGAAAACAGAAGAGGGACGAACCATTGATATTGAGTGGAATAGCGATTTTACGGCCGACGTAAAAATAGAATTTTCGTCGGACAACCAAGCCAACTGGATTGTTTTAGCTGATAGCCTACCTGCTGATAACGAGGTATTTGAGTGGCAAGTGCCTAATATCACTTCTGCTGAATGCTTCATAAAAATAACCAGTTTACGCCAGCCAGCAAATTTTACAATTAATGCCTCTGCTTTTGAAATCCGTACAAAACCAGCAGAGCTGGCAAGGCTAAGTTTTTTTGATAATGTTGTAGCCGATGCTCAAAACCCAAAAAATTTGATTATGCCTGAAAAAACAATCCATTTTAAAGCAAAAATACACAACCTTTCTGGGCTTTCTTTTAACAACTTAAACCTTCAAATTGTCCCTAAAAATAGTACAGTCAGTAGCAGCACTTCAACAAGCAGTGTGGCGAGTGTTCCGGCCGGAGCAGAAAAATGGACAGATGCAGCATTCAGCATAACTTTGCCCGAAGGCTTACCAGCTTCAAAACAGTATATTTTTAGTATTTATGCTACCGACCCTGCAATTCAAAATGCGTTTTGGATAGGCGATTTTACTATGCCAATGCTAGAGCGATTTCCGTTTATGACAGTAGATGACAATAATGTGCCAGATAGCCAAGGCAACGGCAACCATAAATTAGAAAGTGGAGAAACCATCGAGCTATTGCCCAAAGTAGGCAATAAAAGTAGCAGAACTATTTACCAAGTCTATGGAAAACTAACTTCGCCCCATGATTTTATTACTTTCTGGGACGATGTAATGGGGGCAGATGGTATGGTTTACGATACGGCATATTATAATGGAATGCAGCCCTTTAACCCAGGTAGCTCTAGTAACAGCACTACAACTGGGCGAGATTTTGTGTTCGATTATACAGCGACTACAACTTATAAAACGGATTTTGTGCTAGAAATGCACGGTTATTTAAACAACACGCCTGGCGGCGATTGGGAAACCGGAGGCATTAAAATGGCATGGGGTGTCCCATTTCAGCTCAATACAAGTTCCCCAGAAGTGGGTGTAAACTCATTGGGAAACAGTAGTTTAAGGTTCTCAATTTTTAATACTATTGCCCAAGGCAGTATCGTCTTAGATTATAATTTTGAAGGCTTAGGCAAGGAAAAATGGCAAGGAAAAATATATGATACACAAGGTAAATTGATTAAAAATATCAAAATCAACCATATAAAAGGGCAGCAAACCATTAACTGCTCGGATTTGCCCAAAGGCATTTACCTACTGGAAATATCTAATGCAAAAATACGCAAAAGTAAAAAGTTTATTTTATAGAAAACGTGTAGAAATAAGGCTAAATTTTAATCTGCCTTAGATGTTGTTGGAATAATATAAATAAAGACTTCAAATAAAAATAAAAAAATGAAA
>CAMZKQ010000261.1 GCA_947311265.1 uncultured Chlorobiota bacterium
GGGTGATAGGAAGTATGGTATAGCTCACCTCATCGTAAACTACGTTTCCATCTTGGCAAGTTGCTGTAAGCCTATAAGTATAGGTATTTCCTGCCAAATAGCCACTAATACTAGTGCCTAAATTAGCCGGATCTACAATTGTAGTTGAAGCTCCGCCTGTTTGGGTCCAAGTTGCTGCTGTGGCAATAAGCCCACTAGAGTTTCCATTTAAGGTAAGTGGCGATGAGTAGCATTGGTTTGGCTGGTCTATACCTACATTTACTGTACAGTTCTGAGCATAACTATCTGAAATGCCTGCGGCAAGCAGTATCAGAATAATTAAACTTTTCAATTGGGAAAGTTTTTTCATAAAATTGTATCTTAATAGTTAATTAATAAACTATCTTATTTTACTAGATAGATTTCCTGCAAAGTTATCCAAATACTCTTTTTTTTTTAAAAAAAATCAGTAAGCAAAAAGTAAACATCTTAATTACTTACAGTTTAATGCAAAAATATCAGCCTCCAAAGGTTTGGAAGCTGATATTTTTAATTTTGCCTAAGTGAAATTTAGTTTAGATAGGGCTTACCACTACAAATTGTCCTTTTTTCCGAGAGATAATGTTTGCATTATACATGGCTTCGCAATATACTGGCGGCAGCCAGTAAGTACCCGAGTATGAGGCATTAAGCATAATTCTAAATACTTTTGTTCGCCCTTTATTAAGGTCGAAATAAGTGTACACTTTATCATCTCTAACGTCCTGATATTCAGGGCTTGATGTAGATTTAAAATACAAACCAGTCATTCTTGGGTTTATGATTTCCCAGCCCGAAGGGAACAGTTGTGCTAGCACCATTTCTTTATAATTAGAATTTCCTATATTTTTTACGGTAACTTCGGCAATAAAATCTGTGCCTTGAGAAAGTTTAGAAATATCTAGCGATTTTCCATCTGGATATTTGTAGCTAATACTTACTGAAAGTCCTTTTTCAACATCGGCAACTTTTTCCCCTGTTGCTGGTTTCCCTTCAAAAATTAACCTTGCAAATAAAGTTTGTTTACTGGTATTTCGCACAACAAAATTCCCCCTTTCCATATTTGCGACATCAAATTTTTGGCTGTCCATATTTTGCTTCCCCGAAAAGGAAGAAAGCGAATTACCGTTTAAACTGTAAGCATATTTTAAAAGGCCTTTGGCAGGATTTTTTTTGGCATAAGCGGCTGCCGCAATTAAGGAATAGGCAGTCGTCTGCGTGCTAAGGTATTTATTTCCAGATAGTTCCGTTGAGATTTCTTGCAAAAGCAAGAATGCTTTTTTGTTTTCGCCCATTAAGCTCAAAGTTTCCAAAATCATGGCTCTATCTCTGGTATCCGAGCCATAAGTCCCCCCTGTTTCCTTGTAAGGTTCTACTTTTGTGCTTACATTTTGGAGTATTGTTCTTGCTATGGCAGATTTTCCAGATAGTACATAAGCTGCTGCTAATCTATACTTTGCGGCAGTCGTCAATTGGGTCGATTCTTTCATTCTGTTCATCGCTCCTTTTTCGGGTTTCCCGGCAAGGGCAAGGGTGTATAAGCGGTAGGCTTGGGTTAATAAATCGGCAGGTTTTTTAGTTGCCGACCAGTTTTTGGCTTGTTTTGCTTGATATTTTCGCCAGTTTTTTAGTAACTCACCCGGCACAGAATAGCCTTTGGCTTTGGCTTCGAGCAGGAAATGCCCGGCGTAGTTTGTTCCCCAATAGGATACCGTATTGCTATTTTGCCAGTACCCTAGCCCACCATTGGGCAACTGAAAACGTTGTAGTTTTTTAATTGCCGCTTTAATGTTTTTTTCGGTTTTGCGTTTATTTGCCTTATCTAAATTAATTAAATCTGCAACATAAAGCTGGGGAAAGGCGGCCGAAGTGGTTTGCTCCACGCAACCATGAGGATATTCTATCAGATAACTAAGTCGCCCTTGTAAATTAATTGGTGGCAGAGCCGATATTTCTAAAACGGCAGAATTAGAGCCTATTGCCCCGGGCAAGTCGAAATCAGTTTCCCAATTTTGCCCTGCTTCGAGTACTCCTGCGAGTACTTCTGTTACTCTTCTGTTCGGGTTTCGTACCTGAATATCAATAACAAAAGTTGAGGTTTTATTTCCGGCAGTAGCCGTAACTTCTACTTTGGCAAAGCCTTCTTTTTGTAGTACTTCCAAATCAAACTCGAGCATTTCATCTCCTGGCTCGGCAAAGCGAACGCTTTTAGTGCTGCTGCCTATAACTTTCAATGGTCCTGAAATGGCGAGTTTAACGGTGGCTTTTTTAATACTTTTTTCCATTGCAAAAATACTAACTGGTAATTTCAGCTTTTCGCTGGGGGCTAAAATCCTAGGCAAAGTGGCCAAGACCATAAGTGGTTTTACCACAGGCACAGCTTTTTCGGTTGCCCCATAGGCTTTTTGATTGCCTGCAACTACCATAACTCGTACCGAGCCGATGTATTTTGGCATTTTTATTTTATGCGTTTTGCTTCCCCCTGAAGTTTGAAAAGGACCTAGAAAAATAGCCACAGGCTTAAATCGGTTGGCTTTACCGTTCTTTTTTCGGTCTATATTGGCATCGCCACCTATGGCAAGTAGGCGGTTTAGCCCACCGGCGTACGCCCCAATTACATCGTCGTAAATATCCCAAGTTTTCACCCCAAGGGCTTCTTTTGAGTAAAATTTATCCCAAGGGTTGGGCGTTTTAAATCGGGTTAAATCGAGCAATCCTTCATCAACAATTGCCAAAGTGTAGGTCATTGGCTTATTATCTTTTTCGGACACCTTTATATTAACCAGCGTTTCGGCCTCAATTTTAGAGGGCATTTTTATTTGTGGGTTAAGGCGGGTTTCTTTGTTTTCCACTATCAGAGGAATAACGCCATACATTCTTATTGGTAGGTCGTTGGCCGTTTGCTCGTGGGCTTGCAGAAGGGTGATATGTACATAGGCATTGGGCACCATGTTCTTTCTTACTTTAAACGAAAATTCGGTTTCGCCTTCTTGGGTATCTACCCAGTGGGATTCTAAAACTCCTGTGCCATTTTCGATAGAAACTAAGGCTCTGCCTGTTTTCCCTGTCGGGAAAGTAATTTTTGCTTGCTCTCCGGGCTGATATTTTTTCTTATCTGCCGAAAACATAAGCATAGCTGCTCCGTTGGAGTCGCCCTTTTGGGCTCTACCTGCCCAGCCCGGCCAGTCGATATAGATAATTTTCCCAGAGGAATGTCCCGAGATGGGGTCGTGTGCATAGACCATGTACCTGCCCCAATCGGGGTATTTAATTTCGAAATCAAAATTGGCTTTTCCTCCCGAGGTGCTTATTGATTTTTCCAAAATCAATTGGGCTGATTTTTTGAAACTGTAGCTAGACACGTCGTTTGCCGTTTCGTCCCACCACCATCTCCACGATAGTTTGTATAGTGATACTTTTACGGTATGTTCTGTTTTGTTTAGCTTTCCATTATCTGTAAGGGTTACAATTTGTGCCGTATGTTTTTTGTCGGTCAGTAGCATGCCTCTTAGCTTATCGCCCTTAGGCGTTTTAATTCCGATGTAACTATCGAAAGGCGAAAGGGGTAAACTATAGCTGTCGATACTAAAATTGCCTCCTTTTTCGTAAACTCTAGTGGCAAAAGTGGCTTTCATTTTGCCAGGTGCTTTTTCTGCATCAAGGGCTATATCAAAATTTACATATCCTTTTTTATTGGTTTTACCGATGAATATTTGTTCGGGTTTGCCTGAAAAGTGTTTTGTAGGGTCGTCGAAACTATAATCGGTGTATTTAGGGAATGTCGTTTTTACTGATTTTAAAGTAGCATCAACGGTAACTTTTAGTTGTTTTGCTACTGCTCCGTGTAGCCAATTGGCTTGGATTTCGGCTGGCATTGTTTCGCCTGCTCGTATTTGTTCTTTGTCGGTTTTTAATCTAATTTTAAGTCGATTGGGTTTAATGCTTTCAATTTTAAGGTTCTGCGAAAATTTTGCAACACCTGCCAAAACGCTTAAATTGTAATTTCCTGTGGCATCGTTTTCGTTGGTGGCAACTTGGAAAGTATAAAAATTCGATTTGTTTTTAGGCTGTTTTTCTCTTTTTACGAGCTTGCCTTGTGGGTTTCTAAATTCAAAAATTAGTGGTAAATTATCGGGCAAAGGTTCGTCTTCTTCTTTCAGAATAAAAGAGAGAAAAAGGGTATCGCCGGGTCGCCAAACGCCACGCTCGCCATAGATAAAACCTTTTATCCCTTTCTGTACTGTTGTTCCTTCGGTTTCAAAACGGCTCATTGAGAGCGATGTTCCATCAGTTAGTTTTAAATAGCCCCTTTGGCTTTTATTTTTGATTACGACAAAATAAGCATTTTTTGTTTTTTTAAATTCGACTTTACCTTCTAGGCTAGTGGTGGTGGTTTCTATCAGCTGGTTTTGAAAGTCGTAGAGTTCGGCAGTGGCTGTGCTTATTGGCTTAGTGGTAAGCATATCGGTAATAAAAAGGTGGATTTTATCGTTGCTGCCTTTTTTTGCAATGATGCCTATATCGGAAGCTAAAATATTGCGTACTGCCTTTCGGCGAGTGCCGTAGTAGAACTTGCTGCATGGGTTCTCTCTATTTTGATAATAACTATCGTCGTACCAGTAATTATTATCATTATCTGTATTTGCTTGTTCGTAGTTGTCCCAGTTTGAGGTTTCGCTTTCGGCAGCGTTCCAGTCTTCTGTATCAAGTTCGGTGTTATTTTCTGGTGTAGAAACTTCATCTTCACAGGCAAAAAGCGATTGGTATTTTCTGAAATTAATTTCGACCCTATAAATTGCACCCGGTTCAGCCTCAACTAGCTTGCTCAAATCTAATGAAAATCTATTCCATACGGAAAAATCAGTAACTCCAAATTCTTCTAAATTTATGGTTTTCCGAACTACTGGTTTTCCTACTCGTTTTAAATCGTAGTTTCCGCTAAGTGAGTTGCCTTGCAAAAATTGTTTTACATTGTTTTCATAAATCTGAATTACAGTTACATCTACCGCCTTTAGGCTTACTGCCTCGAAGGGTAAGATAAAGCCTTTGTCGGAAGCGGGTAAAATATTACCTTTTCCTGTAAAGCGAACGGCTGGTTTTATGGCTTCAAAAGCCACTTTAAATACCTCTTCGTTGTCTAGCTTTGTGCCTAAAATATTTTTGATGTTTTTTGAAACGGTAACCGTTTTAATATTTTTTAGCCGTTCGTTAGGGTACACTTTTATCGTATTTTCTTCAATCTCGAAACGCAAATTGCTTGCCCCTTTTATGGTTATCAAGCCCTCTAAATTTTGTTTGGCTTGTAAGGGGTCTGAAAATTGCAACCGCAAATATTGGTCTGGGCTTTGGAGTACTTTAGAAGACAAAAAGTTGAAATCGCCAATGGCAGGTACTGCTAATTCTATCTCGCCTTCTACTTCCACATCAATACTATTTGCGTCCCACGAAAAAACAACTTTTGACTCTTCTGCAAGGCGTTGTATGCTATCGATTGTGAAGAAATGAGTCGTTCCTTCTATGTCCGTTTTCCACTTTATGGTAAGTTTACTTTCATTCTGCGAGGCCGTAAAAATAGTAGCAATTTCGCTTTGAGTTAAAGCATCAGCAGAATTTACTACGCCTTCAATTTTCTGATATTTTAACGTTTTTTTATCTACCGTTATTTGCTCAATAATTTCGGTATCAAAATTTTGTTTTATTGTTTTAAACTCGAAAGTAAAAACGTCTAGTTCGTCCTTTACGTTCGTAATTTTACCGAGTTTAAACTCAACAATATAATTTCGCCCCGATTTTAAGTCTTCTTTGGGTGTAAAAATTAAAGTTTGTTCCTCCAGTTTATACTCGCCTTTAATTTTTGGCGAAAAAGACAATAGGCGTTTGGGCAGTTCTTCTTTTCCGGCAAGTTTAGCCGCCACTTTTTGTGATAGCTGAATTTTAATTGTAGATTTTTTAGAAACCACCCCAGCAGTATATGCCGTAATGTACTCTTTAAAAGCCAAATTATCGGCGTTTATAGTTTTCTTTCCGAAGCTAGTTGAAATCCACCAAACCCCTGCAATGGTAGCAATAAGTAGTGTGCTGTATATGACTAATTTTTTAGTCGTCATTTTTGAAGTCATCGTTTTAGTTTTAGGTTAGTTTATAAAGTGCTGTTAGAAAGATATATTTTTCTGAAAATTCCATACAAAAGTACTTATTTTTTATAATTTTACGACAGAAATATTTATCAAAAATAAAAAAATGACCATTACTAGAAATTTCATATCCCAAACACAAGAAATCACCTCTCCAGATGATATTAAACCTTATCTGGAAAACCTTACAAATAGGGAGATTAATAGCGTTTCCGATTTACAAAATTGGCTAAAAGACCGTAGCGAGTTAGAGGCCTTTTTAGAAGAAAATTCAGCTTGGCGATATATAAAAATGAGTTGCGACACAGAAAATAAAGCACTTGCAGAGAGTTTTAGTTTTTTTGTACAAAAAATTGAACCTTTGGCGTTTGAATATTCCGATATTTTAGACCGTAAGTTTATCGCCTCCCCTTTTTTTAAAGCATTAGATGCCAAAAAATACGAAATTCCTATAAAATCTGTAAAGCGAAAAATTGAACTTTTCAGGAAAGAAAATATCCAGTTATTTGCTGATACTCAGGACAAAGAGCAAGAATTTGGAACTATTGCAGGGGCGATGAATATTACTTACAATGGCGAAAAAATGACCTTGCAAAAAGCGGCAAACTTACTAAAGAGTACCGATAGAAATATCCGTAAAGAAGTGTATGAAGCCATTAATAATCGTCGGTTTCAGGATAAAGAAAAGCTGGATAATCTGCTTTCCGAGCTTATTGAAATGCGAACAAAAGCCGCAAAAAATGCGGGCTACGATAATTATCGAGATTACAAACACGATGCCTTGCAACGCTTTGATTACACTACACAGGATTGCCTAAATTTTCATGATGCTGTTGCCCAAACGGTAATGCCACTGGTGAATGAAATGCACGCTACACGCAAAGAAAAGCTGGGCTACAAAACATTGAAACCCTATGATTTTGAAGTAGATACAGAACTAAAACCGGCAGTAAAAGCATTTGAAAACGGAGAGGATTTAATTAATAAATCAATAAAAGTATTTACAAAAATTCGCCCGCAGTACGGAAAATACTTGCAGATAATGAAAGATGAGGGTTTTCTCGATTTAGATTCTCGCATTGGGAAACGCCCTGGCGGCTACAATTATCCGCTTTACGAAAGCAATATCCCTTTTATTTTTATGAATGCCACAGGCAATCTTCGGGATTTGGAAACCATGATGCACGAAGGTGGGCATGCGGTACACTCATTCTTAAGCAGCCATCTGGAACTCACTGATTTTAAAGGACTTCCTTCGGAAGTGGCAGAACTTGCTTCTATGTCTATGGAGCTGATTTCGCTGGATTCAATGTCCGAATTTTTCGATAATGATGAGGATATAAAACGTGCTCGCCGGCACCAGTTAGAAGGGGTGCTTAAAACATTGCCTTGGATTGCCGCTGTGGATAAATTTCAGCACCAATTGTATCTAAACCCTACGCATACTGTTGAGCAGAGAAGCCAAATGTGGCAAGATTGTTTCCGCCCATTCAGTAGCTCGGCTACTGATTTTTCTGGCTATGAGGATTTTTATAATAATCGTTGGCAAGCTCAATTGCATATTTTTGAAGTGCCTTTTTACTATATCGAATACGGCATTTCGCAACTTGGAGCTATTGCGGTTTGGAAAAACTATAAAGAAAATCCTGAAAAAGGACTTGATGCCTACGAAGCGGCTCTGAAGTTGGGCTACTCTAAACCAATCCCTGAAATTTATAAAACGGCTGGTATCGAATTTAATTTTAGTAAGGCGTACATTGGCGAATTAATGCAGTTTGTAAAATCTGAATTGGATAAAATTTAGAGGCTTAAATTGCTTCTAAACGCTCAAAACAAATAGTCCATTTAAGACTTTCGGTGTAACTATTGGGTCGTACTGAAAGTCTTAAATGGGCTAAAAGCAAATCTAAAAGTAAGCTATTTTTCCTACTCAAATTCTTTTTTATAAGTAATAAGTGCTTGCTGCAAAATATCTGCTGCCGCAGATAAATCTTCTATTTTTAGAACATATGCAATTCTTACTTCATTTTTTCCTGCTCCTGAGGTGGAGTAAAATCCTGCGGCTGGGGCAATCATTACCGTTTCGTTTTTGTAATTGTAGCTCTCTAGCAACCAGATGCAAAAATGCTCGGCATCAGCTACCGGGATACGTAAGACGGTATAAAATGCCCCTTTGGGCATTGGGGCATAAACGCCCTCTATTTTATTGAGTTTTTCGATAATAAAGTTGCGGCGGCTGATGTATTCTCCATATACTTCGGAGAAATATTCGCTGCCTGCGGCAAGCGATGCTTCGCCTACAATTTGCCCAAATAAAGGGGGACTTAGGCGGGCTTGTGCGTATTTTAGGGCGGTGGTTATTACGGCTTTATTTCGAGTTACCAATGCTCCAATTCTTACGCCACATTCACTGTATCTTTTTGATACTGAATCGAATAGTATGCAATTATCATCTAAGCCTTTAAGCTCCATCACTGAAAAATGTTTTTGCCCATCGTAGCAAAACTCTCGGTAAACTTCGTCGGCAAAAAGGTATAGATTATGCTTTTTAACTAACTCGCCTACTTGCTCTAATTCGCTTTGCGAATATAGGTAACCAGTAGGGTTGTTGGGGTTGCAGACTAAAATTGCTTTTGTTTTTTCTGTAATTAATGTTTCAATATCAGCAATTGGGGGCAATGCAAAATCGTTTTCGATGTAGGAACGCACTGGTACAATTTTTACGCCTGCTTGTACTGCAAATCCGTTGTAATTAGTATAAAATGGCTCGGGGATTATTACTTCATCTCCGGGGTTCATTACTGCTAACATTGCAAAAATTATGGCTTCGCTGCCTCCTGTTGTTACTAAAATATCTTCAAAACTTACGTTTATATTTATGCCATTGTAGTAGTTGGCTAGCCCCATTCTATAGGATTCTATACCTGCTGAATGTGTATATTCTGCGGTTTTCATATCTAAATTTCGCAAAGCGGCCATGCCTTGCTCGGGTGTTTTTATATCGGGTTGCCCAATGTTTAGATGGTGTACTTTAATGCCTCTTTTTTTTGCCGCTTCGGCGTAAGGCACTAGTTTACGAATGGGTGATTCTGGCATTTCTATCCCTCTGCTTGATATTTTTAGCATTTTATATTTTTTAGTTTTTATTGGCTTCTTTGCCTTCCACAAAACCGTTGATTCTTAGTACTGTTGGTGAGTTTACGGCGTTAGAATAAACGGTTACTGTTTTTGAAAATTTACCGGCACGTTTGGTGTCGTATCGTACTTTTATGCTGGCTTCTTTTTTTACTTTTACAGGCTCTTTAGGGTAAGTGGGTACTGTGCAACCACAAGATGATTTTACTTGTGTAATAATAAGTGGGATTTTCCCTGTATTTTTAAATACGAACTCATAGCTTCCATCTCCGTCGTATGCAATTGTCCCAAAGTCGTGTTCAATATCTCCTTTAAAGGTGATTTCTGCTCGTTTTTTTTGGTTCGGATTATCGGAGCATGAGGCGGCCATAGTTATTATTGCGGCAGTAATAAGGTAAATGATTTTTTTCATTATAATTTGTGTTTAAAAGAATAAAGTGTTTGCCAAAGGTAAAATTATTTTTTATTTTCTCAGAAAAAAAGTATCAATTTCTTATGTCATTTAGTTGCCTCTAAGGCAGGGATTTATTTTTCTTTCATTGCTTTTTCTACGGCATTAGTTAAATAGACGAACTCTTGTACGCTAAGCTGTTCGGGGCGTTGCTTTGTAATGGGGTCGTTAAGTTCGGTTTTTTCTAAAATGGGTCTTAATGAGTTCCTTAGCGTTTTTCGGCGCTGGTTGTAGGTTGTTTTTACAATCCTAAAAAATAATTTTTCGTTACAGTCGAGTGTTTGCTTTTCTCTTCGCACCAAGCGAATGACGGAGGATTCGACTTTTGGTGGTGGGTTAAAGACCGTTGGTGGCACATTAAACAGTAGTTCGGTGGTGTAGTAGGCTTGTATTAAGATGCTAAGTATTCCGTTTACTTTCCCACCGGGGCCTGCACAAACTCTATGTGCGGTTTCTTTCTGAAACATGCCTGTAAGGATAGGAATGTGGGCTTTATTTTCGAGCATTTTAAATAAAATCTGGCTTGAAATATTGTATGGGTAATTCCCAATTACGGCGGTTTGCTTAGGGAAGTGGGCTTTAAAATCTAGCTTTAAAAAGTCTGAAGAGAGTATATTTTCTTTTAATTCTGGGTAGTATGCGTTGAGGTACTCTACGGATTCGGTGTCAATTTCTATGACTGTGAGGTCGTATTTTTGCTTGAGCAAAAATTTTGTTAGCATGCCTGTACCTGCCCCAATTTCAACCACTTGGTCGAATTGCCCTACTGTAATTGTATCTGCAATTTTTTGGGCAATAAGCTCGTCGGTTAAAAAATGTTGTCCTAACTTTTTTTTTGGTTTAACGTACATTTTATATAGTGTTTTTTTAATTTGGCTCTATAATTTCTTAAAGGTGTAAAGGTAGGATAAAATAAGAAAATACCTGTAAAAGGGTAGTAAATTATGTTGGTAATTGTGGCTTTTTAAAAGTTTTAGCAAGCGGTTTTGGGTTGGTGTGGTTATACCTTAATTGCCTTAGCCATTTGTGCAATAATATTGTTATTTTTTTCGGCAGCTGTGCCAATGATAATAATATCCGCCCCAGCGGCAGCTATTTTTTTTGCCACCTCTGGGGTACGAATGCCTCCTCCAATTATTAGCGGAATATCTATTGCTGCTTTTACTTGGCGTATCATTTCTTGGCTTATGTGTAGGTCGGCACCGCTACCAGCGTCCATGTAAATAAGCTGTTGCCCCAAATACTGCCCTGCGAGGGCAGTGGCTACTGCAATATCTGGTTTATTATAAGGTATTGGTTTTGTGTTGCTCATGTATTCTACCGATGTGGGTTGTCCTGCATCTATTAGCATATAGCCTGTTGGGAGTATTTCTAGCGGTGTTTTTTTTAGCAAGGGGGCAGCTATTACGTGGTTGCCGATTAAAAATTCTGGGTTTCGCCCAGAAATAAGGGAGATAAATAAAATGCCATCTGCGAAAGCAGAGAGTTGGGTAACGCTCCCCGGAAAAAGGTAAACGGGTAAGTTGGAGGCTTTTTTTATTGCGACTATTGTAGCATCAAGTGCTGTGGATACTAGGCTGCCACCCACAAGGAAAAAATTGGCGGCTTGTTGTTCTGCTAAGGCAGCGAAGGCTTCGGTTTCTTCAAGGCTTTGTTTATCTGGGTCTATTAAAATGCCCAGTTGTTTTTGGGGGGCAAGTAACGAAATTTTTGGCTTCATGCTTTTTATTTTTATGCTAAAAGCATTTGGGTAAGAATTACGTTGGCCAACAAAATAAGTATGCTGCTAAAAACGACTGCTCGTGTGCTTGCTTTGCCTACTTCTAGCGAGCCACCTTTGGTATAATAGCCATGATATGATGATACTGAGGTAATTATGAATGCAAAAATGAATGTTTTTACCATTGAATAAGTTACATAAAAAGGGATAAAAACATAGTGCAATCCTTCTAGGTAGGCTGATGTTGTTAATGCACCGGTGAGGTAAATGGCTATGAAGCCGCCAAAAAGCCCGATGCACATGCTTAGTATATTGAGGAATGGGTTGATAAAAAGGGCGGCTACAATTTTGGGTAAAATTAGGTACTCTGCCGAATTTATGCCCATAATTTCTAGGGCATCAATTTGTTCGGTAACTCGCATTGTGCCTATTTGCGATGCAATGCTGGAGCCGACCTTCCCTGCAAGGATAAGCCCTACGATGGTGGAGGAGAATTCTAAAATCATGGAATCTCGGGCAGTAAGCCCTGCAATATAATCTGGAACTAGTGGGTTTTCAATATTATAGGCGGTTTGCAGGGTGATAACTGCCCCCATAAAAATGGAGATTATAAATACAATTCCTAGCGAATTTAGCCCTAAGTTTTCAATTTCTTCCAACACATTTTGAAAAAAAATTTTCCCTCTTTCGGGTCGCCTAAATACTTTGGTCATCAGCACAAAATAGCGTCCTATGTGGTAGAGTGTTTTCATTTACACTGGGTTAAGCACCTTTAATTACGACAAGGTGTTTTTCAAAAATGGCTTTATTAAAATAAAATTACAGTTAGTGCTTACTTTTGCGTTTATGCCTTTTGTGGCTTCTCTTCTTATCGTGATTTTGCTTGGAATGGTTTTGTTTGGAGTGATTTTGTTTTACTAAATCTCTAGATGCTGGCAAGCTGTAATTTTCGGGTAATATAATTTTGCCTTCGGAGAGTATTTCTAAATCTCTAAAAATAGTTTTATTTTCAACAATTTCTTTGTTCCACGATAAGTATTGCTTCTTCATGTGGGTGGCAATGGAGTAAATTAGTGCAGTTTTTTCTTCGGACTCTTCCATATCCACGGCAAGTGTTATTAGCTTAATTATTGTTCTTCCGTAGTACCTAAACTTCATTCGCTTTTGCGGATAGGGTAGCTTTGGCGGTCGTTTGTAAATTTCGGCTCTATCGGGTTTCCCGTAAGGGGAATCTATATCTAACTTAAAATCAGACATTAATGAGAGGTGCGTCCACAGTTTGTGTTTAAAATCATTGACATCTCGCAAGTAGGGGTACATTTCGCCCATAAGGTCGATAATAGCACTCGCAAAATTATTTCGCTCCTTTCTATCTTCAATATCAATGGCCTGTTCTACAAGCATTTGTATATGCCTTCCGTATTCCGGAATGATTAGTTTTGGTTTTTGTGATGCGTATTCCATATTTTATTTTAAAAGCACAAAGTGCTATTTTAAGGTCTAATTCTTATTGTATTTGCAAGCCCACTTTTTAAACTTCATTGGTTATCCAACTTATTTTCGAGGCACAACCGTTAGTTTTGCAAATTTTAGCAATAAGGTTTTTTCGCCAGCTTGCAAAAACGATATTGTAGCTTTTGTATTAGGTGCTTCGCCCTCTACTTTTAGCACTTTACCTTGCCCAAAGCGGTCGTGCCTTACGGTAGCTCCTTCCTTAATACCTGTAGTATCTACAATATTATCGGGGTCTTCAGGAGTATCTTTATCTACTTTCTTTAACTTTTCGTTGAGCGGAGTAGCGTCGAAAAGGTTTATTTTCTGTACTTTTTTCTTTGCCATGTCAGTTTTTTTATAGTTTCCTTTTTATAGATTTGTATTATAATTTTTACCAAAAGCTGCTTTTTTATTTGGTATAGTTTCAAAGTCTTCTTCGGGTTCTTCTTGCGAATAACTGAGGTCAATAAATTTAGGGTCTATATCCCTAATAAAACGGCTCGGTACGCAATCGTAAAGCTGCCCCCACCGGTAGCGGGATTTGGCGTGGCTAATATATAAACTTTTTTCGGCCCTTGTAACTGCCACATAAAAAGCCGCCGCTCCTCTTCGAGTTCCTTTAACGAAAATGATGCCATTTCCGATGGAAAAAGCCGTTCTTCTACACCAACAATATATACATTCCTGTATTCCAGCCCTTTGGAGGCATGAATTGTCATCAAACTTACTTTATTAAAATCCTCTTCGCCCTCGCCGTCTGCATTGGTGAGTAGGGCTACATCTTCTAGGAAAGTACTTAGCAGGGGCAGTTCTTCGCCCTCTTCTATTTGCATTTCGCTAAATTCTTTTAGCCCGTTGAGCAGTTCCTGTACATTTTCGTGGCGTGCAACGCCTTCGGGGGCTTTATCTTTATATAAATCTTGCAAGATGCCACTTGTCGAGGCTATTTCTTTTGCCATTTGGTAGGCATCGGTTACAGGTATTTGCGAGGTGAAATCATCAATCATTTGGGCAAAGCCAAACAGTTGGTTTACTGCCCTAGGGTTTACTTTTATGGTAAGAGTAGGTAATTTTGTAATCACTTCCCACATGCTCATTTCCTCTTGCTGTGCGTATGCTGCGATATTATCTAGTGTCGTTTTTCCAATGCCCCTTTTTGGGTAATTTACAATTCTTTTTAGTGCCTCATCGTCCTGTTTATTTACCGAGAGTTTAAAGTAAGCCAGTAAATCTTTTATTTCTTTTCGCTGATAAAATGAAGTGCCACCGTATATTTTATACGGAATATTTCGCTTCCGCAAGGCCTCTTCAAATACTCTGGACTGTGCATTGGTACGGTATAAAATGGCATGGTCTTTATATTCGGTATGCTCGGTATAGATAGAGTCAAAAATTTTCCCAATTACTAGGTAAGACTCTTCTCTATCAGTTAATGCCTCTAGAACGCCTATTTTTTCGCCCTCTTCGTTTTCCGAAAATACATTTTTTTGTAGCTGTTCTTTATTTTTGGCAATAATTGAGTTGGCAGCATCTACAATGTTCTGTGTGGAGCGGTAATTTTGTTCTAGTTTAAA
>CAMZKQ010000262.1 GCA_947311265.1 uncultured Chlorobiota bacterium
CAGGTGGGCAAGATGCCAAAACAATTTATATTAATAAGGAAAGTAATATTGAAATTTACCAGCTAATTATTAGCCGTATTGGAGATTCTGCTACAGTTACTTTTTAGAGGCTTCAATAGCTTCGTAAAATACACGCTGTACCTTTGCCCTCACATTTTCGGAGATAATTAATCGGTTGGCAATATAGGGATTAATCCTGTTGGATAGGAAAATATACACGAGTTGGTTTTCTGGGTCGGCCCAAACCATTGTGCCTGTAAACCCAGTATGTCCAAAACTCTTTTTTGATGCCAAGCTCGTAGGAGGACCTCGCCTTTTGCTGGGCGAAAGTTTATCGAAACCCAATGCCCTTCGGTTACGAGGGCAATATTGGCAAGCTGTAAATTTCTTTAATGTGGCTTCCGAAATGTAGCGTTTCCCACCATAAATTCCATATTGCATATACATTTGCATAATTTTAGCCAAATCGTTGGCGGTACCAAAAAGCCCTGCGTGCCCATTGACTAAATCGGTAAGTGCAGCAGCGTAATCATGAACATAGCCTTGTAGTAGCTGTTTTCTAAATTTTGTGTCGTTTTCAGTGGGTACAATTGAGTTTTTTGAAAACCGTTCAAGTGGTTTATAACCAAGTGTATATGCCCCTAATGGGGCATAAAAATTATCGAATGTGTAATTTTCTAATGGGCGTTTTGTTATTTTCTCGATGGTGCGGTAAAGCATAATAAAACCCATATCAGAATATTTATACCGCTTTCTTCGCCGAAGTTTCGTATCGTAAATACGCCTAAATATTTCCTGTTCGTAAGTGTCTGTAACGTATAGGTTATCAGCCACTTTGTACGGATTTCTTTTTGTTTTTTTTGTGGAATAAAAGGCGGTGTCCAAAATCCCCTTTTTTCTATCGGAGAAAGTCCGCCAATAAAATGGTATCCATGGGCGAAGCCTTGCTTGGTGGGTTAGAATATCTCTAATTTTAATGTACTTTTTATTGGTGGTATCTAGTTCGGTGAGGTAAACTGAGAGCTTTTTATTGACATCAATCTTTTTTTCGTCTTGCAACTTCATAATCGAAGGCAAAGTGGCAGTAATTTTAGTTAGAGAGGCTAAGTCGTATAAATCGGTATTTTTAGTTTTAACTTTTTTTTTATAAGTATGGCTGCCAAAGGATTTGTGGTAAAATACAATGCCATCTTTTGCCGCAAGTACTGTACAGCCCGGAAATGCACCTAAATCAATCGCCCCTATAATAATAGAATCTACTTGTTTTAGCTTTTCGGTGCGGATTTTTAACTCTTCGGGAATGGAATATTTAAGGCGATTTTTATTATAAATAAACCCTGAACCAGCTGGCAAACCAGAGTTTACAGAAACTGGTAATTTCCCCTTTGCAGGAATGCCTCCAAATAAAATTTGTGCTGTAATGTCTTGGGTGTCAGTCCAATTATTGTAGCTTACAACGGCAGCTTCCATGCGGTGCAAGTTTGAAAACGAGCTTAAGATGTAGGGGTTGCCAAATACCGTGAGTACAACTGCTGTTTTTTCGGCGAGTGAGTTGGCAAACTGCCTTGTTTTGGCGGTTACGCCAAATCCTTTTGCGGCACTTCTGTTGGTTTTGTGTATCCCTAAAATTACGGTGTCGTATTTTTTTAGTTTCCTTTCTAAGGCCTCAAATGCCATTGCATTCGCATTTTTGCTAATGTAAAAATGGTCGGCAGGATAGTAATCTGAAACCCGATTTTGGAAAGTGGTTCTTTTTCCACTTCCTACTGAAACACAAGCAATGCGTTGCTTATCTAGTTTTTTAAAAGGTAAAATTTCATTATTATTGAAGGCTACTGTAATTGCATTTTCAATAATTTTTCGTTTTATAAGTTTTGTTTCAGTTCTGTTTAAATCATTGTGTAGGTTTTTTAGAGAAACAGGTTTATAGTTTTGCAAGCCAAACCACTCCTTTGCTTTAAGTACTTTTAAGCAACGGCGGTCTATTTCTTTTTGTGTAATTTCTCCGGTGGCTATTGCTTTTTCTATTTCAGAAAATGCTTTTTTAACATCGGTGGGCATCAGTAAAATATCCGACCCTGCCAAAAGTGCCTTTACCGCAGGTATTCCGGGTGGGTAGAAGCTGCTAATGCCTTTCATACCAAGGGCATCTGTAAAAATAAGCCCTTCAAATTTCAACTCTTTTTTAAGAATATCTGTAACTATTTTTTTGGAAAGGCTCGAGGCCTTATTTTTTTCATTATCAAGTGCAGGGATACAAAGGTGGGCAATCATGATGCCACCTAGCCCAGCTTTTATTAAATCCCGAAAGGGGTACATTTCTATAGAATCTAGCCGTTCTCTTTTATGAGTTATTACTGGTAGGGAGTAGTGCGAATCCATATCTGTATCGCCATGCCCCGGGAAATGCTTGCCGGTGGCAAGTATGAAACTGTCCTGTAAACCAAACATATAGGCCGTCCCTTTTCGGGCTACATTTTCTCGTTGCTCGCCAAAGGAGCGGCTATTTATTACTGGGTTGGCTGGGTTGTTATTAACATCAATAACGGGAGCAAAATTAATATGAATGCCAAGGCGTTTGAGTTGGCGTGCAATATCGGTGGCCATTTCATAAATGATTTTATCGTCTTGAATAGCACCAAGCATCATTTGGCGAGGGTAGCGAATGGTGTTTTTCAGCCGCATGGATAGCCCCCACTCATAATCGCCAGCTATCATTAGTGGCACGGGAGACAGGGCTTGGTAGTGGTTGGTGAGTTTGGCTTGCTGTTGCGGATTGCCTTGAAACATGATTAATCCGCCAACTTTATATTGAGTAATTAATTTTTCGACTTTTGCCGAAACGCCATCTTTGGGGTAGGCGGTAATCATGAACAGTTGCCCAAGCCGCTCTTTGGGTGAAAGAGTTTTGAATATGGAGTCTGCCCAACCTGTGTTGCTTGTTAAAAAAGGAACGGGTAAGCGTTCTGTTTTATGCGGCTTTACTTCTGGCAATTCTGTACCGAAAACAAAAAATAGTGGTAGGAATAATAGTACTTTAGGGATATGTTTTAATATTTTCATACTTATTTTAATCGTATTGGGTGTATTTGTATTTTAAAAATAGGGTAAATTGCCTAATTTCTAGTTTTAAACAAGAGTGCAAATTTAGCCTAAAAAAAGCTATAAATTAAATAATTTATAGCTTTTAATACGCAGTTAGTAAGATTGTTTTTTCGTGTGCAGGGATTATAATTTTGCAATTACGGCATCAGCCATTTGCGTGGTTGAGGCAGCTCCATTGTTGATAACATCTGGTTTCCCTCGCATTTTCATCATGTCGTAGCTTCTTACTTTTCCTTCGGCAATTACATCTGCTACAGCTTTGCGGATATTTTTTGCAATTGTTTTTTCGTCGATAAAATCAAGCATCATGCAGGCGGATTCAATCATTGCCAGTGGGTTTACAATTGATGTTTGGTAATCGGCATACTTTGGGGCAGAGCCATGAGTTGGCTCAAAAACAGCCACGCCATCTTTGGACCATTGTGCCGAGCAGGCAAAGCCTAGCCCACCAATAAGCCCAGCAAAACCGTCGGAAACAATATCGCCAAACATGTTTCCGGCAACGATAACGCCGTAATCTTCTGGGTTTTTAGTGAGCCACATCATTTGGGCATCAATATTTGTGTTCCAAAGCTGAATTTCAGGATAATCGGCGGCTTGCATTTTAAGTGCCATTTTGTACATCATACCAGATGTTTCTCTAATTACATTTGGTTTTTCGCATAGCGTAACCGATTTATAGCCATAGGTTTTGGCGTACTCAAACCCTGCACGTAGGATATTTTCAGTCCGCTCTTTTGAAAAAATCCGTGTAGAAATAGAGATTTCCTCCTTAGGTACTGTGCCAAAGTTTTGTTTAAATTTTGGGTGCGACATAAAACTATCGTAAACTTTTTCGTCTGGGTTGCTCCATTCAACACCGCCGTATAGCCCCTCTGTATTTTGCCGGAAAATTACAACATCTACAAGTGGCTCATCTACACCACCATCGGCTGCTCGGCGGATAAAGTTTAGGGGGTTGCCCGAGTAGGTTTTGCAAGGTCTTGCACAAATTTCGAGCCCGAAATGCTGGCGAAGACCGACAATTGGGCTAGAATATACTAAGCCTTTTGCTTTTAGTTCGGGAGCTAGCTCGTCGAATGCTTCGTCTTTTGGCTTAGAGGTGATTGCTCCGAAAAGAGCAATTTTGTGTTCGGCAATAAGGTCTATAGTCCTTTGTGGCAGTGGGTTACCTTCACTTTTCCAAAATTCCCAGCCGATGTCGCCTTCTACGTAATTGGCCTTAAATCCGGCAGCTTCTAACACTCTTAGTGTTTCGTCTAGTACTGGTTTCCCGATGCCATCGCCGGGCATTGTAACAATTGTTCTTTTAGCCATTTTGTTTTATTTAGAAATAGTTAGAATATCAAAACCCAAAAATATGCTATTTTTTTCAAATTTGAAATGTTATTTTTATGTTTTTAACTTTTTTCAAACGATTGCGATGCTATTATTATTAATGGATTAAAATTGACCATTGATAAAGAAAAGCATACTGCTGGTCAAACCAACTCGGATTTTCAGTTTGAAATTTGTACATAAGACTAAAAGCACGAAACTGTAGGGTGTTTTTTATAGAAATAATTAGAAGGATTAGAAAATGACTGATTTTTTTTCATATATTGTTCTGCAGATGTTGTATAAAAATAATAAAATTTGAAAAAAAATATACTCTTCATTACGTTTTGGCTCTTATTGCAAAATAGTTTTTCGCAAGATGTATCGGCAACTTTGGCGGGAAGTTTGTCGGCACACCTTATATTAGGAACGCAAGTAAAGGCGGTGAAATTTGGGCTATCTATTTTTGGTACAGCTACTTACAAGTCCTTTTCCGCCGAAAGCGGAATTAATTTTACATTACTGCCGAGCATTCAAAAATATGGTATATATGGTAGGAACTTATCTAGCAGTTTAGAGGTTTTTGCACTTGCAGGATACGGTAAAAACAGTAATTTGTTAGGCTCAAATATTGGACTAAATAATCATACTGCTTTTTATGATAGCCAAATTTCTAGCGATTTTTTTTATGGCATTGGGCAGGCACTTACGATTAATAAAATATCAGGTAAACTGAAAAAATTTGAGAATAGGCAGGGTGCATTTTTGCTCCGATTTAGCAAAGAAAAACGTAGTTTTTCTATCCATTTTTCTAATGATGCTACTGCCCCTTTGTTCAGTAATGGTAGTGATAAGGGTATGACTGCTAGATTATTAATTTCTTATTCGGAAATTAGAAATGATGAGTTGCTTGGCTTTGGGCTGGGCTTAGATATGTTTACCCCAGAGGCAGATTATGGACGCATACCGAACAACCCACTCAATAGCGATGATGGCTCAATGTTGGTTTCGTACAACACAAAACCGTATGATGATTTGTTTCACCTGAATTTATTTGCTTCTTTTCTTTACCAATCTGCTGCCTTTAATTTTGACGGGCGAGTAGGGGTGGATAGCCAAAAAATAGGGGCATACTTACAAAATACTTTGCATGATAGCTTTGGTCTTTATCCTCGATTTTCTTGGGATATTAACCAGTCTTCAAAATTTTATTCTTTAATTGATATTAATGCAAAATACCCTTACTATTTCTAAAGCTGTGCTTTACTTTCTGTTTTTTTTGCTAGGGCTTTCGGCTTGCAATTCAGCTTATTTTGGGAAAACTGTAGGGCTTTCCCAATTAGATAGTAAAATAAATGCAGCAAGAAAATTGACTCGTTTAGATTTTCGTAATCAAAACTTAACTCAACTGCCTAAGGCGTTTTCTAGCTATAAGAATTTGCGGTATCTAAATCTTTCTGGGAATGGAAGTTTAGATTTAGAGGCTATTTTTAGTACTCTATCTGCGTTGCCAAAACTTGAGGTTTTAATCTTGGATTCTTGTAGAATTAAAACTATTCCAAAAACTATAAATCAACTTAAAAAACTAAAACATTTGTCTGTAGCAAAAAATCCAAAATTAAATTGGGGCAATTTATTTACAACACTTTCGGAAATTGAACAGCTTGAGAGGCTAAATTTATCGGAGAATAATATCCATAAGTTGGCAAAAAATATAACTCAATTAAGGCATTTGAAAAACTTGCGGTTATCTGGCAATTATATAAATACAGAAACAAATTTTGAAACCCTCGCCTTTATGCCCCATTTAAAATTTCTTTGGTTGGATAACAACCAAATAAAAAAGCTCCCTAAAAGTGTAGGTAAACTACAGGTTAAGGAGCTTTATCTGGATAGTAACTCTATCAAAATTTTACCTTCGGAGATACGAAATTGCAAAAAAATGACGGTGCTTTATCTTGGGTATAATGATTTTGAGGAGTTGCCCAAAGAGTTAATTGCAATTCCGCATCTTCATTTTTTGGTAATCAATAAGAATAAAATAAAAAAAATACCTATGGCATTTGAGCAATCAAAATATTCGCTAAAAGCGATTGTACTTACAGGTAACCCGTTGCCCGATAAGGAAAAAGCACTTGCAAAAAAGTGCTTTAAAGGTTTTTTTCTATTGGATATGTAAAATTTAATCGAGCAAGGTTTGCATTACCCAGTTGCTAGCTATTTTGTCCTGATTAGGAAATGGAAATATTATTTGTGCAACACAATTAGAGGTGTTTTATTTTACTTATAAAAAAAGCACTAACCTTTAAACGAGAAAGGTTAGTGCTTATTATTAGTGGTATTTAATTAAGTTTATTTTTTAATAAACTTTCTGAATACCACTTGTTTTCCAGCAGTTACTCTTACTGTGTAAACTCCTGTTGGTAAGTTAGATACATTTATTTTGCTCTCGTTAGAAGTCAGTTCTAATTGTTTAACTAATGCCCCTGTTATAGAGAATATTTGTATAGTCCCGCCTTTTTCAAGTCCTGAAAGTGAAATATTAATTTCGCTAGTTGTAGGATTTGGGAAAAGGTTCATTTCTGCTTTTGCAGATGGGTTATTAACCGAAGTTACGCCTCTTGCTCCTGAAATATTTACAGTATAGTCTTCGGCCTCGCCGTAGTTAAATGTACCGCAAGATGATGGTGGTACTTTGTCGTATTGCATAACTACACGCATTCTTGTACTTCCTACTAATGCACTGCCTGGTATTGTAAAGTTACCTGTTGCCGTAGCATCTTTGGATTTTACTTTGGTAAATACCTGCTCGCCTGCGTCTTCAAAGTCGCCGTCTTGGTTGTAATCTATCCAAACGGAGTAGCCTTCGTTGTAGGTGCTTCCTGCCCATGCTGGGGTTATTGTTATGCCATAATTACTGCCTTTGGTCATGTTAGTACTCATTGCAGTAAAGTCAGCGTAGCCTCCATTTGAACCAGAGGTATTGTTAATGCTTCCGCAAACTACTTTGGCTATCCATTCATCAGAAACATCGTTTCCTTTGGTGGCACAGTAGTTGGCTACAGCTGCATCAGTTGTAACACTAAGTGCAGAGCTTGCAGACGATATATTGCCTGCGGCATCTTTTGCTTTTACAGTCATGGAGTAGGCTGTTCCTGCGGTTAATCCTGAGATTGCCATTGAAGTACCGCTAGTGGAGTTGTAGATTGTACCGTCTTTGTACACATCGTAGCCGGTTACTGCAACATTGTCGGTAGAGGCATTCCAAGAAAGTGTGAAACTGGTTTGCCCTACGCTTGATGCTATTAGCCCTGCTGGTACTGTTGGTGCGGTGTTGTCTGATGCACCTACAATGTTTACCGTATAATCTTCGGTTTCTCCGTAGTTGTATGCTTCGCAAGCAGTTGGTGTACCGTCGTATCGCATGGTAATTCTCATCCGAGTGTTTCCGGTAGTTGCATTGGCTGGTATGGTAAACTGGTCGCTTACGCTTGTTACTTTAGATTTTGCTTTTGTAAAGACTTGCTCGCCTTGGTCTTCAAAATCGCCGTCTTGGTTAAAGTCAATCCAGATGGCGTAGCCTTCGTTGTAAACTGTGCCTCCCCAAGCTGGCGTGAGGGTAAATGTGATATTGCTACCTTGCCCCATATTTGTAGATAGGTTGGTAAAATCGGCATAGCCTCCATTTGCTCCTGAGGTATTGTCTATTGTTCCTATTTGTACCCTGTTAAGCCATTCGTCGCTAACGCTGTTGCCTTTTGAAGTACAGTAAGTTAGACCAGATGCTGCTGTGGTAGGATTTACAGTATTACTATTTGATGAGGCGTTGTTTGCTGCATCAATGGCTTTTACATAAAAACTATAGGCAGTTCCTGATAAAAGCCCTGTAGCAGAGTATGAAGTAGAGCCAGTTGTGGCTAAATATGAGCCATCTTTATATACCTTATATCCGGTAACGGCAATATTGTCGGTCGAAGCTGTCCAAGATAAGGTGAGTGAAGTTTGACCAATATTTGAAGTTACTAGCCCAGCTGGTGCTGTTGGTGCAGTAACATCGGGTGCGGCAAGTGTAGTGATATTTACAGTATTACTTGCTGATGATAAGTTTGATGCGGCATCTTCTGCTTTTACGTAGAAGCTATAAGCCGTTGAGCCTGTTAGCCCACTAACTGTGTAAGATGTCCCTGCGGTTGTGGTAAGTAAGCTGCCGTCTTTATATACTTTGTATCCGGTAACGGCTACATTGTCGGTAGATGCTGTCCACGAGAGTTGTACCCCTGTTTCTGTAATCGATGAACTGGTTAAATTGGCTGGTGTTGAAGGGGCTTGTACATCGCCACCATTAAGAATTTCGATACCGTAATCTTCTACTTCGCCATAGCCAAATGTTTCACATGCGGTTGGTGTGCCGTCGTATTTCATAGATACTCTCATTCGAGTTGTGCCTAAAGTTGCTCCTGAAGATACTGTAAAGTTGCCTGAAATAGAGGTGTCTTTACTTTTTGCTTTTGAGAATACTAATTCTCCTGCATCTGAAAAGTCTCCATCTTGATTATAATCAATCCATACGGCGTAGCCTTCGTTGTAAACTGTGCCTCCCCAAGCTGGGGTTATGGTAATTGTTACTGCACTACCTTTGTTTAAGTCGGTAGAGTGTGCTGTAAAATCGACATAGCCTCCGTTTGCTCCTGAGGTATTGTTAATAGATTCTAGTTGTACTTTGCTTATCCACTCATCGTTTACGTTGTTGCCTTTTGAAGAGCAGTAAGTAAGCCCGTTAGATGGCGTTGTAATTGCTACGGTATTGCTTTTTACAGAGAAATTGCCTGCTGCATCTTCTGCAATGATGTAAAATTCGTAGTAATTATCTGCGGTTAATCCGTTGGCAGAGTAAGTGAGGTTTGTAGTGGTGGTAAAGAAGGCATCATCTTTATAAATGCGGTATTTTACAACGCCTACATTGTCGGTTGCGGCATCCCAAGATAAATCGACACTAATTTGTGTTAAATTGGCGTATGCCAAATTTGATGGTGCTGTTGGGTCTTGGGTATCGGCTGGTGTTGCTGTGGTAACAGTATGTATGTTTGATGCGTCTGATTTGTTGCCTGCGGCATCAACTGCTTTTACATAAAAGTCGTATTGTGTAGTTGCTGATAGTCCTGTTATACTTTTTGATGTTCCTGCTGCTGAGGCGTAGAAACTACCGTCTTTGTAAACTTCGTATCCGGTAACGGCAACATTGTCTGACGATGCCGACCACGAAAGGGTGAGTGAAGTTGATGTTATACTTCCTGATGTAAGCCCTGTTGGGATTGTTGGTGCTGTAATATCTCCTGCATCTACAATGTTTACGGTGTAATCTTCGGCTTCGCCATAGTTATAAGCACCGCAAGCTGATGTTGGTAGCTGGTCGTATTGCATTACTACTCTCATTCGAGTTTGTCCAAGTGCAACGTTTGAAGGGACGTTAATGGTTGCGGTAACACTAGTTGCTGTTGTTTTTTGTATCACTGCAACTTCTTCGCCACTGTCATTAAAATCGCCATCGACATTATAGTCAATCCATACTTTGTAACCTTCGGCGTAGGTTTGCCCAGACCATGCAGGGTATATAGTCAGGACTGTACCTGAATTTCTATTTAAATCAGTAGCCATTGCGGTAAAGTCGCCATAGCCGCTGTTATTGTTAGAGGTGTTGTCTATACTTCCTAGTTTTACTCTTTTTATCCACTCGTCGGTGGAGTTGCCTCCTGCTACGGTACAGTAGGAAATGGGGGTGAACCCAAATAGGGTGGAGGCGGTGTAAGCAGAAGTGCCGCTTGCACAATTTGTTCTTACTTGAAATTCATATTGAGTATCGTTTGTAGAAAGTCCTGATATATTTCTATAAATGCTTGATGTATTGTAGGTTGTCCAGCTTCCTGCTCCAACTGCTCGGTAGCGTACATCGTAATCAACAGCTCCTGAAACACTTGTCCACCTTAGTTTTGCATTGGTGTTGGTCATGTTAGTTACGTTTAGCCCTGATGGAATGTTACAAACACTTGCTGCTGTTGCTAGTGGAGTTTCCCAAATACTTCTTCCGTAAGTTGCTGCACGCAATCGGCTGTTTGAAGGTGTTGAGTTGTCGTAATAAATTTCGAGTTCTTTTACTATTGTATGTGGTAGATTATCAGCATATAGTGTCCAGTTGGACGAGCTGTTGTCTTTGTAATATACGCCAATATCAGTCCCTACATAAAGTAAATCATCGGTATTTGCTTGATAAACAATGGTGTTTACTGGTAGGTTCGGTAGGTTGCCTGAAACGCTTGTCCATGATGAGCCTGCATTTGTTGATTTGTACACTTTTTTACCAGAAGCATATCCTGAAAAGGTAACCCATACAGTAGAAGGGTTTGATGGAGATACTGCAATGTAAGTTGGTGCTGCCGAAGAAAGTGGTAATCCTGAACTAACGTTTGACCATGAAGAGCCTCCGTTTGAAGTTCTTCCTACGGTATAGGTTGCGGGGTTGGTTTCTGTTGATTTAATAAAGTAGATATAGCTTGAGTTTGAGGGAGCAACTGCAAGCTGTTGAATATTTCCGCTGCCGGGTGTTGTTCCGATTCTAGACCAGCTAGTTCCTCTATTTGTCGTTTTGTAAACGTGAGTATATCCAGAGTATAAGGTAGATGAGGCATTTGGGTCGATAACAAATGGGGTTATCCATGAGCCGCCAGAGGTTGCTCTTATTGAACTCCAGCTAGCCCCACCGTTGGTTGAGCGAAGTAATTTTCCTCGCACGTATGAGGCATAGAGGGTGTTATTGTTGCTCGGATCAACGGCAGTTTCACAACCGTCGCCGCCATATACAATAGACCATGTTCCTGCTTTTAGGCGGTTGGTACCGTTGTCTTGCATTCCTGTCATTATAAGTCCTGGGTCTGTTGCTGATAGGCCAAGGCGAACAACTTGTGCAATCCCTAGGTTGTTACTAATATCATTCCATGTGCCACCATTATTGGGGGATTTAAAAATCCCACCATCATTACCTATAAAAAGTGTGCTTCCGTTAAGGTATTCAATACAGTGGTAATCGGCATGTGCATATTCAGTACCTGTACCTTGCAACCAGTAAGCGTTACAAGTCCAAGACGTACCGCCATTTGTCGATTTGAAAAGGTTTACACCGCCTACAAAAATTTCATTGGCATTAGTTGGGTTTACTGCAATTGTTAAATCATAAAAGGCTTGTCCACCTGCTCCTTTGTTAGAAACTGGAGATTTGTTCCAGCCTAAAAGGTTGCCAGAAGTGCTGCTATATAATGTAGAAAAACTAGAACCACTGTTTGTAGAGCGGTAAATGCCTTTCATGCCTTGGTCGGAAGAGCTACCTACTAGTAGCCAAACTCGTGAAGGGGAGTCGGCAGAAACGGCTATTTCCATGCGTTGTACTCCCGTGCCAGGCACGCCTGATGAAATTTTTGAGAAACTTGCCCCTCCGTTTGTTGATTTATAAAAATCTGTACCAGCAGCATAAACAATATTTGGGTTGCCGGGTTTAAATTCCATATCCATAATGACTTTGTTTAGAACCATTGATTTAGTAGAGAAGCCATTGGTTGTTCTATAAACAAGCCCGTTGAAAGAGGCAATAAGGGTGTTAGGGTTGCTAGGGTGCATTAATAAGCTGGTGCATTTTGCCCCTTGGCTTTTACTAAAAGTTACAGAAGTAGAACTCCAAGTAGCACCGCCATCGGTAGATTTCATTATACCAGTAGAGTATGTATCGCCAGATTCTCTGTCGCCAGTACCGATATACATTATGTTGGTATTATTGTAGTTGATGGCAATTGCCGAAATGCCCATATTGTCAAATTGGTCTGAAACTATCGACCAAGACGAACCGCCGTTGCTTGATTTCCAAAGCCCTCCGGCAGGCGTGCCTAGCCAAATAATGTTTGAGTTATTGGGGTCAAATGCAATAGCATTGATACGACCGCTACCTCCAGGGGATTGCCCTGGCCCATTAGCCACTGTTCCTGTAGGATTGGTTGGGCCTAGGAAAGTCCAGTTGGCAGCACCACGAGTGCTAGGGTAATCCCTTCTGAATTTTTGATACTCTCGGCGAGCAATAGTAGGGTCTGGCATATTGCCCGTAGGGTAAACCCTTGGGTTCATGTGTTCGTACCAGCGAATAAAAGGCTTGTAGCCTTTCCCTTTGGTGGCTTTAGGTACAGTTAAGTCTTTTGCCCCCCAGTATAAATCGAAAGCTTTTTTGGCTTCGTAAACGTTGCCGTTGGAGGAGGTCATGTGATCTACCCAACCAGATGCGTTTACTTTGTAGAACTGATCTGATTGTTTTTGTTGTGCAGACAGGCTTACAGGCAAGGCTGCAAAAAATGTTGCCACCAAAATCAGAGTGAAAAATCTTTTCATGGTTGTTGATTTTGTTTAGTTAATAATTAATATTTAGTTGGTTATTTTTTATTTACGCTTAAAGGTTTAAATATATCTTTATTTGATTTTTGAGCTTTTTTAGAAGCTCCTGTTTTTGCTTTTACTGGTGGGTTCTCTTCTTGTACAGTACTTCTTTCTTTTCCTGTTTTTATAGGAAGGGCATCAAAACTAAGTGCTGTACCAGTCCACCACATTGGCTGGGCACTTTCATTGGTGTTATTTTCATTAAATAAATAGCCGTCTAATTTTTGGTCAAAATTATGCGATAGAACTTCTGATGGATTTTCAATGTTTTCAGCACCTTTTCTTACTGCTACGGCTATCCATGTAAATTTGATATTGGAAGTGCCTGCACTATTTTCTGCTACTTCAAAACCTGATGATTTTAAATGGACAAGGTGTAAACCTTCGGTTTCGCCTATCGGTGTTACGGTTACAATTACAGGTTCATTTTGAGAAATTATATTTTGATATTTTTGGTCAAACTCAATAGTTGCTTTTCCGTTTTCGAGAGTACCTGTACCCCTTATATATATATCGTCGGTCATCGACGTTGAAACGTAAGTCGGTATGCGTTCGTGCCGACCGTTGCTTTCTAGCCTTACAATTGCTCCGTTGGTGTAGGTTTTGCCGTCTATATATTGAGCAAAACGCTCGCCTTTTATTATTGTACCATATACTTCGCCACGAAACCAAGCCCCTGTAAAGTTGCCATAACCTGCAACACCAACGCCTGAGCTAGCAGTATTGGGGCCTCTTGCAAGTGTAGAATAGGCGGTTGAGCCATATACACCAACATCTGCAAAAACGGAATTTTCATAGCCTAATGCTCCAGATGCAAAATTGTCATTGCCAAAAACTGCACCAGTACGCCCACTTCCTGCAGAGGTACAATGCCCTACTACTCCGAATGTGTATGAGTCAGGCTTGTCATTATAGCCCAGGATTGCATGATTGGTATTGCCATAGGTATATGCTGCTCCGGGGCTTGCTACTGCACCTCTTGTTCTAGTGGCTTTTAGTGTTGATTGGTTGTTGCCGTCTGCATTATCTTCTAAGTGGTAAAAGAAATTTGCAGAAACTTTGGAATAGCCAAGCGTTCCATAACTGTGTGCACCTGTTCCGTTATAAAAGTAGCCAAATACGCCAACACCTGCATCAGAGCCACCGACAACACCGTCGCCAGAGCCTGTGGTGAACAGATGATTTTCGGGTAAGGCACTTCCCATGCCAATTACACCTGAACCTGTTGCAGTTAAGGCACTTCCGTACACTCCATAAGAGGTTACGGTTGTTCCTGCTGTTCCTGATTTGGCATATAGACCGTAGGTTTTTTCAGCATTAATTGTGGAGGCATAAACGCCGTAGGCTTCTGTGCCAACTCCTGCAGTGCTAGAGTAGGCTTCTATACCACTTGCATCTTGTGTGCCACCAACGGCAATAAAGTCGCCACCGACAGTGAAGCCACGATTGTCGGTACCTGGTGTATATTCTGAGTAGCCTTTTACTGCCGCCTGATTGCCAGATTTATTTACATCTACAATTAATTGTCCATACAGTGCGGGGTGTTTTGAGGAAGTGGCATCAACATCTTTGGAGTAATAATAGCCTGAAATCCAAACGTCAGAATAGCCAATTATTGCTGCAACATTTGCGTCTCGTGTAGTTCTGCCGAAGACGGCGGCTCTTTTTTTGTCGTCCACAACACCATAAACTGCTGCACCATCTACCACTAGCCCACTTCCTGAGTTGTAAGTCCCGTTAAAGCCGAGGTAGCCAAGTGTTGTGCTTCCTGCAACGTTAGAATAGCCAACAACGGCACTTGTTGTATCTGCCACAGAGCCGGTTTCAAAATAGCCACCAAACTGGTTGGAACTACCGTTGTAGTAAAAGCCATAGCGTTCTCCACTATTAAAAACCCGTACATTTCCATTGCCTTGTGGTCGGATATAATTTGTGGACGCTGGGTTGTACCACCAATAAGCTGCACCGCCTACGGGGGGGGCATCAGGAAAAGGGGCCCATGCGCCTCCATTTTTTTTGTATTCTACTGCTCCTGCCTTTTCTCTAAACCCGTAGCCTGAAGTACCGAAAGTACCGTCGAAATTGTAATATTCGCCAGACGATATATTACCAACAAAGTTGGTGTTTCCATCTCTTGCAAATTTTACCATCTCTACATTCGATGTAGTATTCTGAATAATAAAATCGGAGTTGTTTTTTAAATTAAAAATTAAGTTATTTCCAAAACCGCCACCAAAATTAATGGTTGTTGTTTCTGTAAGGGAGCCGCCTAGTTTTATGGTTGTTCCACTTTTGGTAATTCCGTTCTCGAAAGTTAAGGCGGTGGTATTAAAGCGAGTCCAAGTAGTGCCGTTCCAGTAGTAGTAACCAGGGGTTACATCGCTTACTGTGGCAGAGTTGTAGATGAATAAGCCTGTGGCCGCAGAGGCAATTGTGGTGTTGTCAGCTGTGCTTGTAAGGGGGATATGGGGGAGGAGTATGCCTTTATTTAGTACCGCACTCATGTCTAAAATTGTGCTGGCACCTGGTGCTGCACCTGTGGTGTTGATACTTACCTGTGCGTAAGTTGTTGTAACAGATAATACAAGCCCTGTAAGTAGTGCAATTGGTGCTATTTTTTTGAGGTTTTTTAAGAACATTTTACTCTAAAATTAGTTGGTTTTGGTGGCACAATATAGTGTTTTATCTTAGGTTTACCAAACTAGCTATTCACTTTAGCGGGGTGGTTCAAGTTATATTTGTAACTTGAATCAAGGTATGGAGCATAATATTTATTCTGAATAAAATAAAAGCAATTCATATACAGCACGGTAACAAACGGGGCAAAAATTATTGGTTGAGTTACTTTTCATTTTGCAATTATCGCTAGGGCGATATATTTTTTTTGCGACATAGCCTCCACCTTCAAAAGCTCCGACTTTATTTTTATATGCACTAGAGTTTGGGGTGGGGATAGGGGTGTCGTTTTCTACCAAATCCTTCCATTTTAAATCAAAATCTGCCAAAGTAGAAATATTTACCATCCAAGGTTCAACCTCTAAGTTGTATAAATCCTCTGCTTTTGTAGAGCCGTAGGCGTATTCATCTGCCAAAGCAGCAAAGGCATGCCCAAACTCATGTGTAAAAACTTCCCTTGCCGAACGAATATTCGAGCCGCATAAATTATAGTAATTAAAAATCCCACCGCCACCGTACTTGCTAGTATTTACCAAAATGTAAATTTGGTCATAAGGGGCATAGGCGGCTAAATTTCGTACTGAATTAATATCCGAAGTCGTTAAATACCGCTCAATGCCAAAGGTGTAAAAGTTAGAATTTAGGATTGTGTTTTTCCATACCCCACTTCCGGGTATGTCCGTTCCGGACTCTTCCGAAGGGGCATTTACAGCCCAAAAATTAACCTTGTTTTTATTTGACTTAAAAGGCTCAACTTCAAAAAAATAATCCACAAACCGCTCGCAATCGTCCTTAAATTTACCCATTTCCGCTTTGGTGTAGCCTTCGGGGAGGATAACTACGTCTAGTTTCTTATGATGATTGCCCGAGTTGTGGATTTTTAACACCTTATATTTATCACATTTATCTTTTACAACAAAATAATTAGTAGGATTAGCATAAGTTTGGTATAAATCTACAAATTTATTTTCGTTATCTCGCACCTGTATTTTTAGGTGTACAGTTTGCTTAGGAAAAGGCATTACTACCGATTCGTAAAAACTACGCTCGGTAATTTTTGCCTGTTCGGTATCCTGCCACTCATAAAAGAGCGATGAAAAACCACGGGTATAAAGCAATTTTCCTGATGCAGAATCTCGCATAAGAATACGGTAATCGCCCAAGTTGAATTTATCAATCATATTTTTTGTAGAGCCACCCCAAAAGGGTTCTTCCTTAAATTGTTTAAAAAAAACAGTTGAGGCTTCCGAGCTGCCTGCAATTAAATAATCCATTCGCAAACTTTTATCTTCAAAAAAAGTTTCAAAATCAATATTTTGAGCCATAGAGCTTGTGGAGAATAAGAAAATGCTAAAAAATAAGATAGTAATTTTCATACTTTGAAGTTTTTTATTTTAATTTCGTAAAAATAGTTGAACAAATTTACTAATTTTACACAGATAAAATAATTTCTTTAAATTTATCCAAGTAATAAACTTTTGTTCCATGTGTAATCAAGAATGAAATTTGGAACATATCTAAAATAAAATAAACATGCAAACAGAAATAAAAAGAATAAAAGCTGCGGACGAGGCTAATGACAACTTCGCCTTTGCACTAAAAACAGTAGAAGAAGCGGCTCGCCAGAACGTTTTTACTGAAAAAGAACTGGAATATATAAAAACGCAAATTGATGATAATCAGGAGATTATAACTGTAAATCAATACCATCGCCAACTGTTTATTGCCATTGTGCCAGAGGGCGACGAGTTTTACCAAGTGGCAGAAAAAATGAGAATTGCGGGCAGCAAAATTAGTCAAAAATTAAACGCTGCAAAAATTGAAACGGTGGCTTTGGGCTCTGTACAAGGTTGTGCGGAATATTTGCCTGCTTTGGCAGAAGGTATTGCACTTAGCAACTATAAATTCTACAAGTATTTTAAAGATAAAGACAAGAAAAAACCAAGCCTTAAAACCATTTATATTTATTGCGGAAGAGTTAATGATAAGGATATTAGCGATATTAATAATATTGTAGATGGCGTTTATCTCAGCAGAGATTTAATGAACGAGCCTTTTTCTGCACTCAATGCCCCGCAACTTGCCAAAGCCATAGAAAAAACAGGCAAAAAAGCCGGCTTTACCACCGAAATCCTCAAACGAAAACAAATAGAAACCCTAAAAATGGGAGGCCTACTCGCTGTAAACAAAGGCAGTGCACACACGCCTATTTTTGCAATCATGGAGTGGAAACCAAAAAATGCAGTAAACGAAAAACCAATTGTATTAGTAGGTAAAGGCATCGTTTTCGATTCCGGAGGATTAAGCATAAAACCAACCCCAAACTCCATGGATTTAATGAAAATGGACATGGGCGGTGCCGCTGCCGTAATCGGAGCAATGTATGCCACCGCTAAAAACGAACTGCCTTTGCACGTAATTGCACTTGTACCAGCTACCGAC
>CAMZKQ010000263.1 GCA_947311265.1 uncultured Chlorobiota bacterium
CCCATAAATACTTGTGCGGCATTTATTCTTGCACGTTTGAGTTTTTCCTCAATATTTCCACCTTGGTAAAATGCACTCAATTCGGAATGTATATCCGATTGTAATTCTTCAATTTGCGAGCGGATTTGCTCCCTTTTAATTACGGGGCTGCAAGTTGGGGTGAGGTACTTTATAATGTATGCCGTTCCGGGTTTGTTCAAATCTGCCACTTCGTGCCATGCCTCTTCTGGGTTGTGGAAGTAGTTGTTTACGTCGGGGTGGCTGATGAATGATTTTTCCATATCCACCATTTTTTGTTGGTAGTCTGGTTTTATGCCTGTTTCTGCACCATGCTCGTCCAAGCCTTCATATATGGTCTTCGACCATTTGGGGTCACGCAGGCAAAATAAATTTTTGAAACTGCTGCGAGTATCCCATTGTTCAATCCATTTATCACCTACGGAAATGCCCATTTGGTCGGCAAAATTTGCCCCCACTCTTGCCGTCCATTTAGAGTTATGGGGACCTAAATCGCCAGGTTTTTCCGTTGCCGGATTACCTGCCATTTCTATATTAAATTTTGTAAAAACAACAAGTAGTGGGATTAGTTTTTCAATGTCGTTTTGGCGTACCAATTGGGCAAGCATTTGCTCTCTATCCTCTCTCTCTTTGGGCGAGCCCCCATGGGTGGTTTTTATCCATTCGTATAGGAACTGGGGTAAATCAGCTACTTCGGGCTGTTTGTTGTCCATACAAAAAAGGAGGGTGCTAATTTCAAAATTGAAGTTGTAGCGGTCGAAAAGGAAGGCTACTTTTCCCCTAAGGAAAACGAGCAATTTATCGTCGTTGGATTTTTCGGCAAAGGTAACTTCCGGTATTTGCTGGCGAGAACGAGCCCCAGGGAAATCCAAAATATCGGCATCTTTCATGAAGGTTCGCTCTGGGTGGTTGGCGGTTTCTTCGGGTACTGGCAGTACGGCTTCCGTTAAGGCACTGATAATGCTTCGGTCGAGCGATGCGAGTTTGCCTGTGTTGCTATAAATTTCAACATCGGGTTTGCCTTTTGGCGAATAAAATTCGCGCAAGCGTTCCACGTCTAAAATGGTATCTTCTTGTGGGGTGAGTGCAGCGAGTTCGCAACGTACTTCGGGCATGAAGTTGATTTGCGAAAGCCCAAAGCTTAGTTTTTTGAATAGGTCGGTGAAAAATTCTTGCTTGCCCCAAAGTATTTCAAAAACTTCCCAGCGTTTTTCGGCTTCTAAGTGCGGAATTATTTCGGCAATATCGTCCCAAAATCCCAAATTATTCAAATCTTTGATGATAAAATGGTCTCTAAATTTGAAGTTGAGGTATTCTTTTACGGTGTAAACGTCGTCTTCGGAAAAGCCGGGCATTGGGGTTGGCGACATTTTTTTGCGTGCCGATTCTAATGTTTTATGCACGGCTTTCATATCTATAGCATACTGATAATGAGTTATATCCGATAGGTAACCGTTGGTTATAATTTCTACAATATCGGCTTGGCTAAATAGTTTTAGTATGTATGGCTTTTGGCCTTCTGCCCAATCCACATCTATTGTAAAGCGGGATACGAGCCCTGTGGCTTCTTTTCCGCCTCCGGGGGGGTTTATTTTTTCGATAAAATCAACCCGTTCGTTGGTGCCGGGTATGAGTACTTCGAGCGACTCGTCTTCTGGGCGTTTGGTAAAGTTGGAAACCAGGTAGGATTTTCCTACTTGGCTTTGCCCAAATATGGCTATGGACGGGCGTTTGGGGACGGCTGCTAAGTAGCGTCGTGCGGCACGCCTGTATTTTTTTAGGTTGTAGAGGGTTACGTTTTTCTTGTCGGAATCTGCGTTTTCGGCAACCCATTCCATACCGTCTGCAATTACTTCTTCTATGGTGTTGCAGGTGTCTATTAATTTTTGATTTTCTTGTTCTGACATATATTTTAAGTGTGAAGTGTTTGACTGTTAAGTTGTGAGTTTTTTTTGTTTAGTCGTAATGAAATCGGTCTTGCCTTCTTTGTTCTTCTCGGTCGGCTTGTATTTTTTCCCATATTTCGGTTTCTCTTATTTTTTTGAAAGGATAGAAGGTGGTTATGGACTTATTTATTTTATTTACAACAAGTAAGCATTTTGCTATGGTCAATAACTGTTTCGGAATGCTCGTAGCCTAAAAATGCAAGTAGAATAAATGTTGTGAGTATAAAAAAGGTCTTTTTCATTTTTAGTTTTAAAATAGTACTTCTACTTTACTGCAATATTCTTGCCATGCTTTTACATGTTTTTATAGTACCATTGGATATATTTTTTGTTTAGTTTTGGATAGATTTCTGGTGTAGGGAAATCAAAATATTTACAGTTTACTGAGTGGACTTTATTTTGTGTGAGAATATCTAATCGGGTGGCTTTTTTTAGCTGTGTATCGTAGCAATAGAGCAGGTTGGAGTAGATATTACCACCTGTTTTTGTGCCGTGAGTTTCTATTGTTGTAAAAATGGTATTGCAGTTACCCGAGTGTTTAAGGCGGTAGATTACTTTTGCTTTGAAGTTGATTGCATAGTAATTTTGCCCTTTTTGCTGGCTGTAAAAAGCATTGAGTTTTCCTTTTTCAATTTTAGTAATGTGTATAAGGTCGTATTCTGCTTCGGTTAAGATATTGCCGCCTTTTCGGTCGTTCATTTTGGTATTGTAAAGCAAGTAGGGGTGGGCTTTAATTTGCTTGATTATTTGCTCAATTTGATGTTCGGTAAATGCGTTAGCATATTGTGCATTAGCTTGTTGCATAGTAAATGCACCAAAAATAAGTAATACTAGAACTGTCTTTTTTAAAATCATGATAATATTTTTGATTATTATTTTTGCCTTGCGTAACTAAGGCCTACTCTTAATTCTTGAATTTCAGGGCCTTGCCCTTTTAAAAAGAAGGGGGTAGGCACGTAAGTTGCCCCAATCCCAAAACCTGCATAGCGTATGCCTAGCGATAATCCGTATTTATTTTTGTTTAGGTAATAGTTTTTGAACTCATTATTTCTAATTACATCTTTTTGCGTTCTTTCGTTTTCGGTGTATTTTAATTTGTGATAGCTAAATAAGCAACGGTCGTAAAATACAGAGCCATCAATTACAAATTTATCGGTAATATCCCAGCGGAAAATAGCGGGAATATGGATATAACCTGCTGCTAATTTACTGCCTTCGTAGCTAAAAAAGCTGTGGTTGTAGGAACGAGTAGAAACTGTATCTGCATAGACATCAATCATTTGTGTAGTTTCATTTTTGCTGAAAACAAGGTTTTGTGCAAAACGGTATTTAGAAATTCTAACCCCTATCGGGAAGGCGTAAGCAAATTTTTTGTCGCCTCCTGGGGCTTGTATCCAGTAAGGTAAAAGTGGAATTGTACCCGAAAAATCTAAAATGCCAGAACCCAGTGCTTGCCCTGTTGTTTGGAACAAGGCAGCATCTTTGCCCACAAAAAAATTCATGCCATAAGAGGCTGGGTTGAGTGCAGTTGTAATTTCTGCAAAGTGTGAAAATTGTGCCTTTGCATTGTTAAATGCAAATAGCAGGGCAAATATTGCAATTGAAAGTTTAATTTTGTTCATAGGGAAATAAGAGATTTAGAAACTCAAATATACAAAAAATATTTTAAATGAATATTTTGTTTGTACTTTTTTTAGAACTTTGTAACTTAAAAGTTAGAAGATGTGCATTTTTCTAGCAAGAAGGTTGCCCTTATGGGCTTTAAAACATTATATTTTGAAAGTATTTATCATCACTTTTGTAGCATTACTATTTTCAGTTACTGAAAATGATTACAGTGAAATTTTCGGAGAAGATTATCTTAATGCTCTATTATTTTATTCCGAAAATAAAGGCTTAATAAAAGCGGAAACCAATAAATACAATGTTGATATTGAACTTGTTTCTGCAATGATTTTCCCCGAGCGAATACGCTATTCGGTGATACAGGATTTTATGGAAACCGAATTTTTATCTGCCATTTATACCGAGCAAGGCAGCAGAATGGTCGATTTTTCGATTGGTGCTTTTCAGATGAAACCCTCGTTTGTAGAACAGTTGGAAAAAGAAGTCGGTAATAATCCTGCTTTGCAAAAAAAGTACCCACACCTTATAATAGAGGCAAAATCGGAAGTGAAAGAACGGGCTTTTAGAATTAATCGCTTAAAAAATATACGTTGGCAATTGCGGTATGTATCAGTACTTTACGATATTCTTAAATTCAAATTTCCACTTTCAGAAAAAAGTCGGGATTATAAAATTAAATTCTACGCTTCTGCATATAATACGGGGTTTACAAAAACAGAGCAAGAAATTCACGAAAATATTTCTCGTCAGTTTTTCCCCTATGGGGCAGAATATAAAGGGCAACAGTTTGCTTATGCCGATGTTGCTTTGTACTTTTTTAAAAATAATTATAAGCCTATTTTTGGGCAATAATTTTACTCCCCACCTTGCATTCTGTGCAACGCTTTTTATCGCAGTACTCATTTTTCAGTTGGATAAGTGCTTGCGAATTTGCCGCTGATTTTGCTTTAATTTTATAGCCTGAAAACACACGTGTAATAGCGTTCTGTTCTGCCGATAAATGGTCTAACATATGTAATGCTTTGTCTTGCAAATGCTCTTGCCCTGTATGTTGCCCGTAAATAAAAAGGAAGGGTATAACTGTGTTTATCAGTATGTTGTCAATAGAGGTTTTTCCAAACCTCTTTTTTGCTTGGGCAGATATTTTACCAAAAGTAAAGTGAGTGTCCCAGTAGTCTGATGCCGAAATTTGGAACATTGCCCGAATTGTGGCAGTGTCTTTTGCCCCCATTGTTCTGGAAAAAAGATGCTTGGATTTTACAATTAAATCTACAAATTGAGAAATTCTAAGGGCGGGGAAATTGGGGGGGCGTAGGCGTAGAAGTTTCCAGATACTTTTTTCGATTGGGCGTAGCCCAAATTTATGGCTTAAAAACTGATGCTCTTTCTTTAATTTTAGAAAATACTCGTCGTTACACTCCTGATTTAGCATTCCTGCTTGCCCAAAAAATAGTGCCTCTAGCTGGAAGCGGTTGCTGGAATGTTTGGCTATCACCAAAAGGGGGATTGATTTTGCGGTAAGCTCAAAAGGCAAGGCATTTATTCTTGTGCCGAAGGCTCGGGCAAGGAATATATAAAAGGCTTCTTCCCAACTGTTTGTGGTTTGTTCTAATATTAAACGTATTGATTTTGATTTTCTTTCGATGCGTTCGATAACTAAACTATCCAGCATTTGAGAAAAAATAAAAGGCTCTATTTGCGGTAAATTATCTCCGCAAGGTATTTTTTTTTGGCTACTAGTTAACGCCAGATAATTTTGTTTTATTTTTTCAGGAATTTTTAGCTCGACAACAGGGATTTCTGTGCCATTGCTCCTGAATACGGAGGCGTTGGCATTTAGTACCACGTGCAGAATAACCGAGTCGTAGGCTTTGTCTTGGTGGTGCTTGTGTTTTTCCCAGTCCGAGGCATTGATGTGGATTTCTATGTTGCCTGCCCAAATGGTGTTGCCAATTTTGAGCTTTGCGGCAGAAAAATCGGGGCCTGCATCGGTGTTGTGAATGCCAGTAC
>CAMZKQ010000264.1 GCA_947311265.1 uncultured Chlorobiota bacterium
AAAAAAAACCTAAAAAAGGGAAAATAAAAAATGGGAAAGCCCTAAAAGCAAGCTTTTTTGTACTTGTAGTTTTAGCCGCCATTACCTTTAGGCTTTTTAATCTACCTGCCTCAACGGCCGTAATTGCAGGTGGTATATTTGGTGTCATTGGTATTGGCATCATTATTTTTGCTAGCCGAAAATCAGGCAAAATGGTGCATTGTACCACCTACTGCCCCGTTGGCACAACAATCAATTACCTCAAATTCATCAACCCTTTTCGTATGTATATTGATGATGCCTGCACGCTTTGCCAGGGTTGTATTTCGTACTGCAAATACGATGCTCTTAATTTAGAAGATATTAAAAATAAAAAGCCAGGCATAAACTGTACCCTTTGTGGCGATTGCGTAGGCTCGTGCCACTCGGTATCTATAAAATATAAACTTTTTAATGCCTCGCCAGAAACTGCACGAAATTTGTACCTTTTTATTACCATTTCGCTACATGCTATTTTTCTGGCTCTTGCCAGAATATAAAAGCTTTGGTTGCATGGTATCTTATTACAGAAAACAATAAATATCATGAAAAAAAACACTTTACTATTAATTTTTGTAGCCCTATTTATTTCGCAAAGCAAAGCACAGGATACCACTTACGTTAGAAATGTAATGAACACCATTGGCTCGGCAGAATACAATGGGCGAGGCTACGGACTAGGCGGACACACAATGGCTGCCAAATATATTTCGGCAGAACTAAAACGCTTTGGCTTAAAGCAATTTAAAAAATCCTATTTTCAGGATTTTAATATTAGTGTAAATACCTTTACCGAAGAAAACAATGTTAGCATAGATAATACAAAACTCGTTCCTGCCCAAGATTTTTTAATTGCCGGATTTTCCAACACCACAAAAGGGAAATTTAAAATTGTCGTTTTAAATGCCAAAATAATAAAACACAAGCGACGGTATCGGAAATTCTTAAAAAAAGATTTCTCCAAAACATTTGTTCTTATTGACACCATTGGGCTTGGCAAGCCCAGTTTTAAAACCAGCTACAACTCCATTTGCCAAAACAACACACTAAAAGCAAGAGGTATTATACAAATTGCAGAACAAAAATTAACCCATTCCCCTTCGCAGTGGCAGCAAAATTTCTGCCTGCTTACTATCTTGCGAAAGCAATTGCCCCAAGGGGCAAAAAATATAACATTAAACATTTATGCCCACTATTTCGAGCAACTTAAAACACAAAACATAGCTGGTTATGTAAAAGGGCGGAGCGATAGTTTTATCGTATTTTCTGCCCACTACGACCACTTAGGCAACATGGGAAAATCTGTTTATTTCCCTGGCGGGAACGATAACTCTAGTGGCACTGCAATGCTTCTAGACTTAGCAAAGCATTTTTCTGCACAAAAAAATATCCCCAAATACAATATACTTTTCCTCTTTTTTAGTGGTGAGGAATTGGGAATTTTAGGTTCACAGTATTTTACAGAAAACCCTTTGTTTCCCCTATCAAAAATAAAATTTTTAACCAACTTGGATATGATAGGCAGTGGTGATATTGGTATCCAAGTTGTAAACGGCTCTGTTTTTAGCCCCGAATTTGAGTTTCTTACTAAAACTAACGAAGAAAAAAAATATTTGCCCGAAGTGCGTATTCGTGGGGCAGCTGCCAATAGCGACCATTACTTTTTTTATGTAAAAGGCGTTCGTTGCTTTTTTATCTACACCTTGGGCGAGTATTCCGAATACCATAACATTTACGACCACCCCCAAAGCGTTCCGCTTATTGGCTACAATGGTTTATTTCGCTTACTGAACGATTTTTCTAAATACCTTGAGCAGTAAAATATGGAAATAAAAAAAATCGTGTAAGCAAAATTATTGGCTAATTTATTATACCTTTGTTTCTCTAATAAAAATTATGCTTTCAGACAACGACGTACAATTATTTATAGACAGCATGAAAAGCGTGTCTAGCTACGATTTTTCGGATTACTCCAAAAAATCCTTTGCTCGTCGTATGCAAAAAATAATGTCAGATTACAAACTTACCCCAGAGGCACTAAATAAAAAAGTAACGCAAGACCCTCGTTTTTTAGAGCAAGTTGTAAAAGATATTACAGTAAATACCACCGAACTTTTTCGTAACCCAAAAATCTGGCAAGCCATTAAGCACCGCTTAATTTATAAGCTCAAAGACAAAGCGGAAATCAATATTTGGCATGCAGGCTGCTCTACCGGGCAAGAGGTGTATTCGATGTTAATTTTGCTCAACGAACTGGGCATGCTACACAAAGCCAATGTTTACGCCTCGGATATAAATACTGACGTTATTGAAAAAGCAAAAAAAGGGCAGTACGTTTACCGGTTCAATGTAGAGTATCTAGAAAATTTTAATCAAGTCGTTCGGCTCAACCCTTATAATTTTGAGGAGTATAATGATATCCCTTTTTCAAAATATTTTGAAGTAGATAAGGTTGATGACAGGATTGTAATGCAAAGTTTCCTTAGAGAAAAACCAGTTTACAGGAAACATAATTTAGTAAATGAAGACAATGTTTTCTACAAAAAATTTGATATTATTTTCTGTAGAAATGTAATGATATATTTTAACTCTAGGCTGCAAAATCGTCTTTTTAGGTTATTCCATCAAAGCCTTTCTAGGAAAGGCTATTTAGTACTGGGTCTGCACGAAAGTATTATTGGGGCAGAAGCAACTAAATTCAATCGTTTGGGCTACTTTTATATTGCCAAATAAAGTACAGAAATTGAGTATAAAAAAACTTAACATATCAGACTATAAAGAAATTGCAACACTTCTCACGGGGCTTTCCGGAGTTGATTTTTCGGGCTTTGCATTAAGTTTTGCAAGAAAACGGCTCGAAAATACAATAAATGCACTTGGGGCAAGCAGTATTGGCGAGTTTAAAAACAAGCTAATTGCCAAACCCTCTTTCTTTGAAACAGTCATTTATAAAATGTCGCCACCCGTTACCGAACTATTTAGAGCTCCCGAGTTTTGGATAACGCTAGAGCAGGAAATATTACCCAAATTAAATAAAAAAGAAGCCCCCAAAATTTGTGTTCCGCAATGTGCCTCTGGCGATGAACTTTACAGTTTACTTATTTTGCTAAAACGAAATAATATGTTACAAAAATCTCAAGTAACGGCCTACGATTTTTCTAACAAAAATATAGCTATTATAAAAGCTGGTATTTATCCAATAAAAAAATTAACCCAATCCAAAAAAAATTATGCAATACTTGCACCCCAGCAAGAGCTTACAGCATTTTGCTCACTAAGCGAAACCACTTACACATTAAATAACGCACTGCTAGAAAATGTAGATTTGCAAGTACGCACAATTTTTGATGATAACACAGGGGAATATGATTTTATTCTTTTCCGTAACCGGCTGATTTACATGGGAAAAGAATTGCATAATAAAACCCTAAGCCACCTACACCGCAGATTACCAAGAGGTGGGATTTTTGCCATAGGCTCTAAAGAGTCCATTACGGGCAACTCTGATTTAAAATTTTTTAAGGCTTCTAAAACCGAAAAAATCTACCGAAAAGGCCGGTTTTAATCGCACACATTACCCAAAAGACAATGCAAAAAAGGCAAAAAGAGCGATTTCATGAATATTTTGAAAACGCAGCTACAGACTACCCCAAGTACCGCAAAAAATTTAATTACTACTGGAAAGATATTATATCCTATTGCAATTATTTTATAGATAAAACTGATACAATTTTAGAAATTGGTTGTGGCACAGGCGATACACTTGCCCAAATAAATGGTTCAAAAAAAACAGGTATTGACTTCAGTACCAAGATGATAGAGCAAGCAAAGCTAAATTATAAAAGTATTGATTTTCGTGTTTCAGAAGCCGAAAATATAGAGCTAGACCAAACCTTCGATGTTATTTTGTTATCCAATGTCATTGGATATTTCGATAATGTTTCTGATGTTTTTAATGAAATAAAAAAACTTTGCCACCCCCGCACCCGAATCGTAATTACTTATTATAACTACCTTTGGGAACCTATACTTTGGTTTGCCGAGTTTTTAGGTATCAAGAAAAAAAGTCGGCGGCAAAATTGGCTGTCTATAAAGGATATTCAAAACCTGCTCTACCACTCCGATTTTGAAACTTACCGAACGGCAAAACGCACACTTTTGCCAATAAATATCCCATTAATATCTTATTTAGTAAATAAATACACTGCCCGCTTGCCATTTTTTAATGCCTTTGCACTCAACCACTTCGTATTTGCACGCCCTGTATTTTGCGATTTCCCAAAAGAAGAATATTCGGTAAGTGTGGTAATTCCTGCCCGAAACGAAAGCGGAAATATTGAAGCTGCCATTTTACGCACCCCAATGATGGGTAAGCATACCGAAATAATTTTTATTGAGGGCAATTCTACCGACGATACTTGGGACAAGGTGCAGGCAATACAAAAAAAATATGCCTCAACCCATGATATAAAAATCATGCAGCAAGACGGCAAGGGAAAAGGCGATGCCGTAAGAAAAGCCTATGCTGCTGCCAGTGGCGATATTTTAATGATTTTAGATGCCGACCTTACTGTACCGCCCGAAGATTTGCCCAAATTTTACGACGCAATAGCTCGCCGAAAGGGTGAGTTTATCAATGGCTCGCGCTTGGTTTATCCGATGCACAAAAATGCAATGCGACCGCTCAATACGGTAGGCAATCACTTTTTCAGTAAAGTATTTACTTGGATTTTGGAGCAACCTATAAAAGACACGCTTTGCGGAACAAAAGTGATGTTTCGTAAGGATTACGAAAAGTTGGCAGCCAACCGTAGTTTTTTTGGTAATTTTGACCCTTTTGGTGATTTTGATTTAATTTTTGGGGCTTATAAATTAAATCTTAAAATTATAGATTTACCTATCCGCTACCAAGAGCGAACTTATGGCGACACCAATATTTCTAGGTTTAGGCACGGGCTTTTACTTCTAAAAATGGTTATTTTTGCTGCCGGAAAAATAAAGTTTTGGTAAGCCGGTATTTACTCCATATTTTCAATAGGGGCTTGCTGTGGCAAGTCTTTGCTTTGCCCTTCTTCGTCGGCAGTAGTTGCCATATATACCAGCCACAAAATAAGGAGTAGCAGAAATAGGCGTTGCATATTTTTTTTGTCGGTAAGGCGAAATTTATAAAGTGGCTCAACGGTGCGTTTATAATTTTTCTTTACGGTTTCAAAATCCTTAAAACGTTGAATTTCCTCTTCCGAGAGTTCCTCTTTTTTATGTATTTTATATTTTGCCATAATTACTTAGCTTATCGCAAATTTAATGGAAAATAAAAGAATTTGGATAGTTTTGTTAGATGTTTTATTTTTTATTTTCTGAATTATGCGGTGTACTTTCACTTTTGCATTGCTAACGCTAATGCCCAAAATATCTGCAATTTCTGAGTAAGGTCTATTTTCAAAAAATCGCATTTCTATAAGCCTAACTTTATCCTCGGGTAAGGTTTCGAGTATTTTTAAAACACCTGCAAATAGGTCTTCGCCCAAATTGGTTTCAATGTTTTCTGCAAAAAATTCTGCTCCTGTTTTATCTAGGCTTACCGTTCTTTCCCGTTTGGTTTGCCGGTAAAATGTGCTTATTTCGTTTATTGAAATTCGGAATAGCCAAGCCGAAAATGGTACACCTTTAGCTTTATATTTTTTCAGGTTAAGCATTGCTTTCAAAAACACCTGCGAAGAAATATCAGCAGCTAGCTGCTTATTGGAAGTCCTATTAAAAACAAAGCCAAAAACCATTGAAAAATAGCGATTATAAAGGACTTCAAAGTGGTCTGGGTTTTCCTTTGCGGCTTCAATTTCACTACCTTCATTTTCTATTTCCTCCTTAGAAAGTTTTTTATAGCTCATTTACTACTTCTTTTTTAATTCCCTAGCTACATTTTTGTTAAGTAATTCTGTAAGGAAATTTAGCTTCTTGTAATTCTGCGATAATTCTTCGGCTAAATTTTTATTTTTTTCGCTTACCGCTGTTAGCTTTTCAATAATATTATTAATCTGCCCTGCTGTTATATTTTGTTTTCGCCCGCTTTCTGCAATGTTCTGAATAATATCAAGAGTTCCTGTAACATCTGGGATTGCCGAATTTAGCATGTTTATAGAGCTTTCTGCGGTATCTCGCCCTTGGCTTACAAGGGTTTTAATTTCATCGGCGGCAAGCCGACTGTTCTCTGCCAACTTCCTTACTTCCTTTGCTATTGCTGCAAAACCTGCCCCATACTCGCCGGCTTGCTTTGCCTCTATTGCCGCATTTAGGGCGAGGATATTTGTTTTTACTGCAAAGTTATTGATATAGGCTGTTTTTTCGATAATTTCGTATAACTTTTTTACCGTTTGTTCTACCGCTTTGCTACTTTTGTGCATTGTTGTTACCGATTTCCGAGCCAAGTTCTCTGCCTGTCCGCCACTTTCACTACTTTCGGCAATACTTGTCGCCATGGCTTCTGCCGAAACAAAGGCCTGTTGCGTTGCGGCAGATTGCTCTACTGCTCCTTTCATTACCTGCTCGGCAGTTCTCTTATAACTTTGGTTTATAAGTGCTACTTCGCCTGCATTTTGTTTTACATTTGATATAATTTCGGACAATGCTAGGGTTTGTTCTTCTTGCTTATTTAGATTTTCTTCTGCTGCTTCAATGGCCTCTTTCATGTATTTTGAAAACAGTAGGCTAATCATAAAAACAATAGTCATATCAACAAAATAAATTAGAATACCGTTACTGGCAAAGGGCTTTAGAGCTTCTGGGTATAAATTAATATTTGTAACATAAGTATATATAACTGCCGAAAACAAAAGGGTTGTATTTATAAAAAGGAAAGCACGGTTACTAAAAAGTGCTGTGGTTAAAATGAGTACAGGTAGAATATAAAAAGTATCTGTAAAAACAGAAAATGGTATTTGATTATTAAAGTTAAGTGCAATTTTTGAGGCAATAAGAAGCGAAAGTACTGAAGTAAGAATATGCCCGGCCAATTTAGCTCCACCTTTTCTTATCAGGATTAAATCCAAGACCATTAAACTCATGGCAGAAATTGTAACTATTGCAAATTTGCCTTCCATCATTCTAAATGAAGCATAGGCAAGCAGTAATACAAAAACAAAAAGGTGGATTACAACAAATGCCCTTGTTCGTTTTCGTTCCGTCCCCTTTTCAGGATATTTATCTCCGAGAAAATAATTGATTAGCCGCATTGTTCTTATCTAAAATTAAATATCTTTTTATCAAGAGATATTTTCTATCCCATTTTTTATACGCAGTAAAACTTCGGTTTTTCCAAGCACCGAAAAAATATCGAATAAATGGGGTCCACCGCCAATACCAGTCATTAGTAAACGTAGCGGATTTAGCACTTTGCCCATATTCAATTCTTCTTTGGCAATAAAATCTTTAACTATTTGTTCTGTATTTTCTGTTGTAAACTCATTTTCTGGTACTTCGGTAAGTAAGGCGTGTATCTTTTCCATTGTTTCAGGCACAGCTTCTTTCCATTGTTTTTTTACAAGCTTTGGGGTGTACTCTTTTGGGGCCTTAAAAAAGAATAAAGAACGCTGCCAAAAATCGGGGAGTAACGTAAGTCTATCTTGCATTAAACTCACCACTTTTTCAATATAATTTGGGGATACATCAAAGCCCATTTCTTGGGCTTGTGCAAAATATATTTTGCTTAGCTTCTCAGTGCTTTTCTGTTGGATATATTGCTGATTAAACCACTTTGCTTTTTCGGGGTCAAATCTTGCTCCAGTTTTCCCAACCTTCTGTAAATCAAATAGTTTTATTAATTCTTCTTTGGTAAATATTTCCTGCTCTGTTCCAGAATTCCACCCCAAAAGTGCTAGTAGGTTCAGAAAGGCATCGGGTAAATAGCCTGCTTCTCGATAGCCTGAAAAGGTATCGCCTTCGGCGGTTTTCCATTCTAATGGAAAAACAGGGAAGCCCATTTTATCACCATCTCTTTTGCTTAATTTCCCTTTGCCAACGGGCTTTAGCAATAGGGGTAAATGGGCAAATTCTGGCATTTCTTTTTCCCAACCAAAGCTGCGGTAAAGTAATACGTGTAAAGTTAAAGAGGGCAACCACTCCTCCCCACGAATGACATGAGAAATTTGCATTAAATAGTCATCAACAATATTTGCGAGGTGGTAGGTGGGCATACCGTCTGACTTGTAGAGGACTTTATCGTCTAAGTTAGCAGTATTTACTTGCATTTCGCCTCGAATGAGGTCTTTAAAATGTACGGTTTCATTTTCGGGCATCTTAAAGCGTATAACATAAGGTGTATTGCCTTCCAAAAGGGCTTTATTTTCTTGTTTGCTAAGGGTTAGTGAATTTTTCATTTGCTTACGGGTGGCAGGGCCGTACTGGCGTACCGATGATTTTTCGGCTTCTAGTTTTTTGCGAAGTGTATCTAGCTCTTCGGGGGTGTCAAACGCAAAGTAGGCATTGCCATTTGCCACGAGCTGGTAGGCATATTCTTTATAAATAGCTTTCCGCTCCGATTGTCGATAAGGGCCAAAATTGCCGCCTTGTTTTATGCCTTCGTCTGGTGAGATTTCGCAC
>CAMZKQ010000265.1 GCA_947311265.1 uncultured Chlorobiota bacterium
AAGCCAATGGTCATTCGCCCAACATTTACAGGGTGAAAACCATCAACATCTTTTTCGGGCAAAATAGCCTGAAAAAGATGTTGATGGTTTTCACCCTGTAAATGTTGGGCGAATGACCATTGGCTTGCCAAGCTATATTTCGGCCACTCCGCAAGGCATTATGGAACTCATAAAATATTCAGGACTAGAGATTACGGGCAGGCATTGTGTCGTTTTGGGGCGAAGTAATATTGTTGGGCGACCCATCAGTATTTTAATTTCGGCAAAAACAAAGCTAGGAAATGCCACCGTTACCATTTGCCATAGTCGTACTGAAAATTTGAAAGCGATAACTCGCCAAGCTGATATTTTAATCGCTGCTATTGGGCAACCCGAATTTGTAACTGCCGATATGGTTAAAGAGGGAGCTATTGTTATTGATGTTGGCATTCACCGAGTAAAATCGGACAAAACAAAATCTGGCTATCGCCTAATTGGTGATGTGAAATTTGATACGGTAGCTTCTAAATGTAGTTATATTACTCCTGTCCCTGGCGGTGTAGGGCCTATGACGATTGTTGCACTACTTAAAAATACTTTGCTTGCGGCAAAAAAAACAATTTATTAGTATAGCACCTAAATTGGTAAAAAAAGAAAAGTGTTGTAGATACTTTGCCACTATAAAACTGTTCATAAAAAGCCTTTTGGGGCGAAATGTGGGGGTAAAATATAATTTTTTATTTTGTAAATGCCCTAAAAATAAGGTACCCAAAGCAGTTGCTTTTTATAAAGAGCTTTACTTTTCCTTTACATTTTCTAGCTTTTTAATCATATCGCCAGCTTGTTTGTAGCCAATTCTTTTGGCAATAATTTTTTTATTTTCGTCGAGTAGATATAGAACAGGTGAGCTAGAAATATCAAATTTAGAGCGGAACCCATCAAAGGGTGCCCAAGAGTTGTCCCAGCCTTCGGCGTAAAGTTTATGCTTTTTTATAAAGTTAAACCATTTGTCGGTATCGTCGCAAAACTTGCTCCAGTCGTTAATATCTTTACTTAAATAGACCGTTTGCACACTCACGTCCAGTGCTTTAAGTTCTTTAACATAGAGTTCGTAGAACTCTGGGGTATCTTTCCGGCAGTGGCTACAATCGGGGGTCCAGAACCAAACTATTGTATATTTTGTCTTGGTACTTTTTAAACTAGAAGGGCGTTGAAATTTTTCGTAGTAAGCACTAAGTAAGCGGGCTTTTTCATTATATACAATAACAGAATCTTTGTTTTTTTTCTTAAATGCGTTGCCATCGAGCTTCATTTTTGTGAGTTCTGTTTTTAGTGCATCAATTAGGGTAGTATCTGTGGGTACTTTTTCATATTCAATATCGGGGGCAATTTTGCCTACTATGCAGTTTCTTTTTCGGTGTACTTTTCGCTTTAAATCTTCAATAAACTCTCGCTTGCTCCATTTTGCTTCTGGTATATAGTACTTTTTGGCAAGATGCATATACACATTTTCGGCGGTCATTAATTGGCTCGATGCGTATTTATTAAACAAATAAATGAGCATATACCTAAATAACTCATCGTTTGCTCTTGATTTTTCTATTAGTATATCACATTCTTTTATTAGTGAGTCGTGATGTTGTAGTACCACTTTGTCCATATACATTTCAATTTTTCCTTCGTAAATTGGGGTACGCAAAAGGCGGGCATCGCTAATATTAAAATTATCGAAATAGTGGGCTTTGTAATATTCGTATTGTTTTTTCCGGTCTTTTATTGTTGGTGGCACTTCAACGGGCTTGGTAGCGGTAAGGAAATCTGAAAAGAATGTTCCTTTATTATCCGTTATTATGTTATTAAAATAGTTGGCTATGTCTTCATTTATTTTAGTGATTTCTTTTTGATATTTTTCAAGCTGTGCCTTGTTTTTTCCTGCGGCTGCTATTTTGGCACGTACAAGTTCTGCTTCTTGCCCTTTTTTATAATGGAATTTTTGGTATTCTATAAAGCGTGTATTCTCTGCCGAGCCTTTGTATTTCACCGTTTTTAGGAAATCAGAAGTGTCGCATTGTATTTCAAAATCTTGGTCTTTATCAAGTAAAAAGTCAAAATAACTTCTATTGGGCAGGAATAAAAAATACATCCCGCCAGGGTAATTTTCTTTGCCACGAAAAGCCCCTACGCCGTTTTTTAACAGTAAGGTATCGTCCGGAATTAGTTGGGTATTAAAATGATGCCCGATAATTACGGTATCATTTTTTAGGTGTTTTACTTTAATTTTGATATTCCTTTGTGCTTTTATTTCTGAAAATCCAAAAAGAAAAGTAACGGCAATTAAGAAAACAGTTATTTTTTTCATATTATTTAGTATTTTTACGTTTTAATGTTATCAATTCTTGTTTCTTTTTGACTTCGCAATTTGCAAAAAAGTTGCTTCTTGGCAAAGCTAAAAAAAGTTAAATTTCAGTTTAATAAAAAATTATAAAATGCTATCCATTTTAATCCCAGTTTATAATTTTGATGTAAGGGAGTTTATAAAAGAATTGCATGCCCAAGCTTTAAAGACTGAAAAAGTATTTGAAATTATAATTGCCGATGATTGCTCGGCGAGCAAATATAGGCAAATAAATGGCGAGTTAGAAAATTTAGAGTACCTTACATATTTTCATTTGAATATGAATATTGGGCGATCAAAAATCAGGAATTTTTTGGCGGCAGAAGCAAAATACGGCTATTTGCTTTTTGCAGATTGTGATGCTAAAATTCCTAATAAAGATTACATTTTTTCATTTATTAACGAATGCAAAGGGCGAAAAGTTGTTTGCGGCGGGCGAATTTATGAAACTAGCCCACCAAAAAATAAGCAATTCCAGCTGCGCTGGAAATATGGAACAAGTAGAGA
>CAMZKQ010000266.1 GCA_947311265.1 uncultured Chlorobiota bacterium
CACAGGTACTAAATAGTACAATTAATATGCTGAAAGATAACGAAGATTATATTTTCTTGCAAGCCGTTGATGGTAATATGGCCTACAGAATTGTAGCAACAAAGTTACCCGATTTAATAATAACCGATTGGGTAATGCCCGTTATGAACGGTATTGAGCTTATAAAAAAAATAAAGGCCAATCCAGAGCTTAGCCATATCCCTATACTTATGGCAACAGGAACGATGATGACTGGAAATGATTTGGACATTGCACTTGCCGCTGGTGCTGCCGATTTTGTAACAAAACCAATTAATAAGGTGGAGCTAAAGGCAAGGGTAAGGTCGATGTTAGTGTTGTCAGAATCATTTAAAACAATACTTGCAAATAATTTGGCATTGAAAAAGGCTAGCCAACAATCGGAAAATGCAAACCGCCTTAAAAGCGAGTTCTTGGCAAATATGAGCCACGAAATTCGCACACCCATGAATGCAATTCTTGGCTTCTCGGGTATCTTACAAAAGAAGATTCAAGAGGAGAGCCTACGCCAATTTGTAGATAAAATTTTAAACTCAGGGCAAAAGCTACTTGAGCTAATTAATGATATTTTAGACCTTTCTAAAATAGAATCGGGGCAACTTATAATCCATGAAAAACAAGTCAATCCGAAAGATGTTTTTAACGAAATACCAACTATTTTTTCCGAAATTTCTCGCAATAAACAACTGCCCATACATATAAATATTGCCGACGATGTGCCTAAGGCTATAAAAATAGATGCTTTACGCCTAAGGCAAATTTTATTAAACCTAGTGAGCAATGCCCTGAAATTTACAAAAAAAGGAGCGGTAAGTGTAAATGTAACTACCCAAAAAGTAGATGAAACACTCGTAAATTTGACTATAAAAGTAATCGATACAGGTATCGGTATCCCTGAAAATGAAATAGATGCAATTTTTGATAGCTTTCGGCAAGTGGAAGGGCAAAGTTCCAGAGAGTACGGTGGTACTGGCTTAGGACTTACAATTACTAAAAGCCTAACGGAACTAATGAAAGGCAGGATAGCAGTAACTAGCAAAGTAGGTAAAGGGACTACTTTTGAAATTAATTTTGATGCCATTGAAGCCACAGGCTATGTTCCTGAAAAAAAAGAAGTAGAGGCCCAAGCCTTATTCCCCACAGAGCGAGCAAAGATTTTAAATGTTGAAGATGTGGAGTACAATAGAGAAATAATTGCCCTTTATTTAGAAGATAAAGGTGTGGAAATAAAAGAGGCGGAAACTGGCGTAGAGGCACTAAAAGTACTAGAGACTTATCTGCCAGATTTAATCCTTATGGATATTCAGATGCCCGAAATGAATGGCTTTGAGGCCACAAAAATTATCCGTAAAAACGAGAAGTTTAAAAACATACCTATAATTGCCGTAACGGCAAATGCAACAAAAGAAGAGGTGGCAAAATACAGCTCGGTTTTTAACGAGTATATTACAAAGCCAATTGATGAAAAGCTATTTTTAAACACCATTGCACGTTACCTTACTTGCACAAGCAAAAGAGAAAACTCAAGTCCGGAATTTACTCATACCGATTGTATCGAAAATTTAAAAAAAGAAATTGCCCTAACAGGGCAATACCCAGCGACACTGCTTACTGCTTTTGAAGACACTATAAACCCATTGTACCTTAAAATTAAAAAAGCACTCTCTATAAAAGAACTTAAAGACTTTGCCCAGCACATAGAAAAAACTGCAATAGAGCACAATGCAAAGGTAATAGAGAAATATAGCAAAGAATTAAAAGAGTCAATTAATAATTTTAACCTAGACGAAATTAATCGGCTACTGGAACGCTTCCCTGAAATTAAAGCACTTGTTTCTAAATAAAACTACACAAAATTTAATCACAAAATTATGAAAAACAAAATTTTCATAACTATCCTATTTTTATTAATTGCCCCGTTATATGTCCTTGCCCAGAATATGAGCAAGGCAGATAGTCTGAGCCATGCCATTTTGGCAACCAAACAGGTAGAAGAAAAATTAGAGCTACTTACTAGGCTTGCCAATTTGCACTTTAAAAACAGGGACTACCTTGCCGGAGAAACTCGGGTGCAGGAGATCATAAACTTAGCAGAACAAGTGGATAAGCCAATTTATAAATCCTATGCTCTAAATATTTTAGGTAATATCCAGTACAAACAAGGCAGGTATAAAAAAGCACTTACAAGTTACAAAGCGGCATTAAAAATTGCCGAAAACCTTAAAAAAAATAGGCAAATTGGCATTGCCAACCAAAATATATCAAAACTATACACTCGTACAGGCAATTACCCCAAAGCGGTAGCCCATGCTATTAAAGCAATAGAGAGATTTGACCAACTAAAAGATACCACGAATACACTGATAACCAAAGCTAACTTAGTGAGCTTATATATGCGACAAAAAAAATATGAAAAAATAGATAAACTCCACCAAGAAATGCTCAGCTACCACCTTGCCATTAAGGATACTGCCGGCATGTCAAAAGTATATGAAAGTATGGGTATTTCAAAGTTCTATGAAGAGAAATACACCGAAGCAAAGCAACTTTACGAAAAATCATTAGCACTATCCTTAGCAATCAACGACCAGCTATCCGCTGCCATAAGTTATGGTAATATTGCAGAAATCTACGATATAAAAGGCGATTATGCCAAAGCACTTGAGTTCTATTTTAAAGCCTTAGCGATAGAACAAAAACTAAACTATAAATCGGGCATAATTTTTCTGTATCAAGGCATTGGGAATACATACAGTAAAACCAAAAATAGTACAATGTCCATTAAGTATTACAACAAAAGCCTAGATTTAGCTAAACAAATAGGCGAAAATAGTATGCTGGCAACTTTACTAAAATCGCTTCGAGAAGCTTACCTTAGAAGAGGAGATTATAAAAATGCCTACCTTTATAATAACCAGTACCATGCCATAAAAGACAGCCTTTTGGACATAGAAAAAACAAGAGAAATTCAAGAACTCGAAAGTAGCTATGCCCTCCATAGAGCAACAGAAGAAAACACATTCCTTAGAAAACAAGAACTACTTAACCAAGAACAACTAAAAACCGAAAGATATATAAGCTATGCACTACTTATCCTCTTAATAATTGGCACACTGGTTGACATTTATATGCTTATCAATAAACAAAAACTAAAACTATCGTACAATAAAGAACTTGCCTTACAGACCGAACTAAAAGAAATAGATGAAAACTATAAAGATATTTTAGATGCCAATTTGGATATTATATTTATGGTCAGTATCACTGGCAAACAGCTTTACTTTAATAAAAGAGTTGAGCCATTTTTAGGCTACAATAGAGAGGCGTTAATAGGCAAAATGGTTACAAAATTTATTCCGCCATCAGAAATAAAAAAATACCTAGGCAAGCTAAAAGAAGTGTTTTTAACCAAGCAAATCGCCCCTTTCCAAACCCTTGCCCGTCATAAAAACGGAAAAACAATACCAGTAGAAGTAACAGGGAAAATTGTAAAATATAAAGGAAACTCCGTTGGCATTGGTACAATGCGAGATATTACCCAAAGGCAAAAAACACAGCAGAAAATAAAAACTCAAAACCAAGAATACCTACTACTTAACACAAAGCTAAAGGCAAATATCGCAGAATTAACTGCCTCAAGAGAACAAATAAAAAAACAATTTAAAGAAATTAACGAAAGCGAAAAACAATACAAGCTACTTACTGAAACCTCTACAGATTTTATCCTAACACTAAATACAAATGGTGTGATAAAATACGCCAACAAAACAGCATTAGACTTTACTGGCTATTCGGCAGAACAAATAAAAGGAATAAATATAGATAAATTTGTTCCTGACACTAGCCAGGATAAACTAATCAAAGTAAGGGAACAAAGGCAAAAAGGAAGCACAGAAATATTTAATCTAGAAATTGAAATTGTAGGAAAAGAAGGGAATAGAAAAGTAATAAGTGCTAGCTCCACACCGATAGTTACAAATGATAAATTTGAACAAATCTTAATAATAGGGCATGATATTACCCAGCGTAAAAAAGATGAAGAAGAACTAAAACTACAAAATAGAGAGTATGCTATTTTAGCAAAACGATTTAAAAGGCAAAACAAAAAGCTGAAAATTTCGCAGAAAGAAGCCGAGAAGTCCAACCAACTAAAAAGTGAGTTCCTTGCCAATATGAGCCATGAAATTCGTACCCCAATGAATGCCATCATAGGATTCTCTAACATACTAAGCAAACGTATCGAAAATGAAAAGCACAAGCAGTTTGTAACAAAAATTGTAAAAAGCAGCAACAACCTCTTAGCCCTAATTAATGATATTCTTGACCTTTCCAAAATTGAAGCAGGACAACTCGAAATACAATATAATCCTACAATAGCCCACGATTTCTTTTCCGAAATACCACTGCTTTTTTCCGAAATATCTGCAAAGAAAAACGTACCAATACTTTTTAATATTGCCACCAACCTCCCCGAAGTATTACTGCTTGACGGCTTACGTGTTCGCCAAATCCTACAAAACCTGTTGAGCAATGCACTCAAATTTACAAAAGAAGGGCAAGTTGCTATGAATATATCTTTCAGCAAGCCAAATACTTATAAAGATAAGTTTATAGATTTGAAAATTGATGTCATAGATACAGGCATCGGCATAAAAAAAGACCAACAAGAAGCTATTTTTAGCAGCTTTCGCCAAGTCGAAGGACAAAGTACACGCAAATATGGCGGTACAGGGCTAGGATTAACCATAACCAAACACCTTGCAGAGCTTATGAACGGTACGATTTATGTAAACAGCATTGTTGGCGAAGGCACTACATTTACAGTACTGCTCGAAAAAGTAAAAGTAGTAGATATTCAACTTTAGCACAAAAGTTAAAAAAAAGAGTAAAGTTCTTTGCGAAATTAAAAATAGATTTTACCTTTGCAGTCGGAAAAATAGTAAATGACTCCTTAGCTCAGTTGGTAGAGCAACGCCCTTTTAAGGCGTGGGTCCTGAGTTCGAGCCTCAGAGGGGTCACACAACAGGAAGCCATAACCTATAAGTTATGGCTTTTTTTTGTTTTAAGAAGTATTTATATTATTATTGCAACTCAAAATTTAACTTAAAATAAAACTTATGAAATTACGACTATTATCAAGCCTACTTGTTTTAACCATTGCATTTTCTGCTTGCCAAAACAGCAATAAAACAACCGAAAAAAGCAAGACCAGCAATAAAACAACCGAAAAAACAAAAAAAACAAAAAACTCTTTTACCGCCAGTAAATATGGTTTCTCCATAAACTTTTTAGCAGCCCCCGAAACAAAAAAGAAAGTGGTAGAATCTAAAATTGGCGATATAACCATAACCACCTACAATCTTGAAAAAGAGGGCTTCCAGTACTTTGTTGTGGCCTCAGAATTGCCAAAAATGATAATGACAATGATGAAACCAGCCGATATTTTGCAACAAGCCAAAAAAGATGTAATCGCAAGAATTAAAGATGTGAAAATAATTGCTGAAAAAGAGATAGAAATAGACGGACACCCAGGACTAGAAATAGAAGCCGTAGGGACTTACAAAGGCACAATGTCCTACTCTGCAATGCGATTGTATATCATTGATAATAAGCCAATACACTTACTAACGGTAAGCGAAAAATCTAAAAAAGATAGAGCAAAAATGTACAAATTTTTAGACTCTTTTGAATTGAATTAAAGTGGCTATCTAAAACAAAAAAAGAGATGATTAAAAAACATCTCTTTTTTTATGGCTACATAATCTGCCTACCAGAAGTATAGCCCCGCCATTTGGCAAGTACAGCAGTAAAATCGTCGGGTAATTCAGAGTCAAAACTCATTCTTTCGCCCGTTTTGGGGTGCTCAAAAGAAAGCGATTTGGCATGCAGTGCTTGTCGAGGCATCAACTTAAAGCAATTTTGAACAAATTGCTTATATTTTGAAAAAGTAGTACCCTTCAAAATCCTATCGCCACCATAAGTCGCATCGTTAAATAAATGGTGTCCTTTGGTTTGCATATGCACCCGAATTTGATGTGTTCGCCCAGTTTCTAAGCGGCACTCAAGCAAAGTTACATAGCCAAATTTTTCTAAAATTTTGTAGTGTGTTACAGCATGCTTACCTTCCTCACTCTGCTCGTCGAAGACAAAGCGTAGCTTTCTGTTTTTTGGGTGTCGCCCAATTTTACCAACAATTGTGCCTTTTTCCTCTTTGGGTTCGCCCCAAACGAGTGCATAGTAGCGTCGCCCCGTTGTGCGATTAAAAAACTGCTTTGCCAAATGCGTCATCGCATCTTCTGTTTTGGCAATTACTAAAATGCCCGAGGTATCCTTATCCAGCCTATGCACCAATCCAGGGCGTAAATCGCCACTACTAAAGAGGGGCAACTCTCGCAAATGCCAAGCGATTGCATTTACCAAAGTCCCGTCTTTATTGCCATGCCCGGGGTGTACCACCATGCCCGGGTTTTTATTTACAACCATTAGTGTATCGTCTTCATAGACAATATTTATTGGAATTTCTTGCGGTATAACTTCAAAGTTTTCAGGTTCGTAATCCTGCATCACAGTTACAATATCGTTTGGGCGAACTTTATAGTTCGATTTTACAGGCTTCCCATTGACCAAAATATCTCCATTTTTGGCCGCCATTTGCAAGCGATTTCTCGAAATACCTGCAATTTTATCCGTTAAAAACTTATCCACCCGAGTTAGTGATTGCCCCGGGTCAATTTCAAAATGATAATGTTCATGTTTTTGCTCCGCTTTATTTTCTTCTTTATGTTCTTCCATTCAATATATTTTCTTAGTTTTAGTTTACGTTTTAATAGTTAGCATTTTGCTATACAAATCCCAAATAACAACGCCAGTACTCACTGCAATATTTAGCGAATGCTTTGTGCCTTCCTGTGGTATCTCTATACAAAAATCGCAAAGGTCGATAATTTTTTGCTGTACACCTTTTACTTCATTGCCTAAAATTAGGGCATATTTTTCTCCTTTTTTAGGAAAAAAATGATTGAGCATAGTGCTATTTTCTGCCTGTTCTGTCGCAAGCAGTATAAAGCCTTCGGCTTTAAGTTGGCGAACGGCACTTTCTGTTTTCTCAAAATTCTCCCAATCTACTGCTTCGTCTGCCCCCAAGGCTGTTTTTCTAATTTCGTTATGCGGAGGGCAGGCAGTAATTCCACAAAGAAAAACTTTTTTTATTAAAAAAGCGTCAGAAGTACGAAAAACAGAACCAATATTATTCAAACTTCTTATATTATCTAGCACTACAACCAGACTATTTTTTTCTGCCACTTTAAATTCGGCTACCGATTTTCGGTTGAGTTCACTATTTTTAAGTTTTCGCATTTACTTTTTCTTATCATTAAGCATCTTTATGCTAAAAAATGCTAGTGCTACTATGGATATAATTATAACTGCCCATATTACTGGTGAAATACTGGCTGTTTCAGGGGTGGCTAGTTGGTCTTTAATTTTTGGTTTTGCAAGTACGGTAATCTCTCCGGGGATAAGCAAGGGCAATTTTTTAGGAATTGTATTTTTAAAATATTGCAAATCGTAAACTGGGGCTTGGGCATTTTTATTTCCAAATCGCAGTGTATAGGTGGATTTAGCGTTTAAGTCTGCTACAATATAACTATTTTTTTGGTAACAAATTGCCGCATTTATTACCAAAGGGGCATCGTCATTATTATAGATAATTAGGTAAAAGTCGTTTAATTTTTGCGCTTCAAACTGCACCGGTTTTTTTTCTTTAGAGCTCATGAAAAACGACTTAAATACAATAAATTCAGGAGTATTGCTAAGGGTTGTTTTGCCCGATTTGTTGGTGGCAAGTTCTGCTTTTCGCAGATATTTATTTTTATTCGTAATTTGAAAATCGACCTTGCTAATAAGTTGCGGCGAAGGAAATTGTATCTGATAAACCGTTTTCTTTTTATCGCTTGCTGCCAATTGCTTAATTACTGGGGCAATAGATTTGGAATATTTTGCTGATTTAAGGGCTGACTTTATATAAGGCACTTCTTTATTTTGGGCATCGAATAGCCGAATATCACTCATTGTAGGGTTAAGCGATGATTTAATTTCGGGAGTGAGCTGTATCCTGCAAAAGCCTTTTTTATTGGGCGATTGAAACTCTGCATACTTACTATAGGCTTGCGAAAAGCTTGTGAATGAGAGAAATAAGCTGCACAAAATGAGTATTATTTGTTTCATTTTAGATTTTAAAATCGGTGAAAAACTAAAATAGAAAAAGCCAACTCTATAAAAGTAGGCTTTTTTTGTAATTGTTAAATAAGGAGATAGTATTACTTAAAAGGCAGGTTAACAAAATCACCTTTTAATACTTGTTGTTTCTTAGAGTTGGGTATTGCTTTTAAATCAAATTTATAAGAACCTGAAATTTGCTTTTTAGAAAAATCAATATCTGAAATCTCAACAATCCCTTCGTAAGAAATATAAAATTGTGGTTCTTTAGTGGATTTTCTGCTAATTATTTTATAGGTGCAACTGGCTTTTGCCACGGACACACCAGTAACATAGTCGTACTCCTGTTTAAACTCTCCTTTTTCAGCACCTCTGATGGTTATTATAATCATACTGTGCTGGTTCTTAGTTACTTCCGAGGCTGCAATGATAGTAATACCTTTGTTTACAACTGCTTTTTTGCTTTTCATTAGACGTTCTGTGCCATTTAGTTTAGCACTAAAGACCGGAGCAAGCTCTGCTCCAGACTTTTGACAACTAATTGTAAAAGAGGCGGTTATTAAAAGCAATAATATTATTTTAATAGTGCTTTTCATTGCTATTCGCTTTTGCCTGTGTAATATACGTTAGTAAAAACGCCGTCTGTGATTTCTTTTGTTTCGTCAAGCGATTTGCTTGCCGAAAAATTGAACTTTCCGGAAACTCTATTTTCTGTAATTTCTGTAGTTTCAACAGTACCAGATTTGCTATAGTAATTAGACGTGGCATCGTCCTCACTTTTTTCTCTGTAGTAACAACCTGCATCAGCATCGCCAGAAAGTGCAGCTAAATCGTAAGTGCCTACTGTTGTGCCGTTGATGTACAAGAATATAGTTTGACCATCAGTAGAGTTGGCCAAAACTGTCATTTTTGAATCCCCCACTTTGTAGCCTACTTGGTTAGCTGTTGTGGCTTGCCAATCAACATTATCAATTTTTGCGGTTACTTTTCCAACAATTTCAGTAACTATATCTTCGGTGTCTTTTTTGCAACTGGACAGTGCAATTAATACTGAAAGGATTAGTAAATATGGAAGAAATTTATTTTTCATAAAGTTAAATCTTAATAGAAGTTAAATAGTTCTTAAAAAACAAAAATAGCTTTTAATATTGAAACGTACAAATATTCCTTAAATTGTTTTTAAAAGATTTATTTTACTGAATTAATTGGCAAGCGAAAAATATTAATTACTTTTGAACTCTTGCACTTTTTGAGCATCTATATATTATGAATTTAAAAATGAATCTGCACTGGCAAATACTTATTGCCATTGTATTGTCTGTAATTCTTGGAGTAGCTTCGCCAACAAAATACCAATTGACTGACGAGGATTATGAAACTTTTTTATCCGAAATAAAGAAAGGTGAAAAAACGCATGAAAAGACCTTGAAGTTACAAGCACTTGCTGGGCGAAATCCGTATAGTGAAACGCTGTTTTTACGCTTAGCCACCCAGCTTTACGAAGCACCACTGCCTGTAAAAATAAAAAAAAGTTTACTCAAAAATGCTTGGCATAATCCGCTAGTCAATTTTTTTTATATTATCGGACAGCTTTTTATTAAAGCCCTTAAAATGGTGATTGTACCACTGATTTTGAGCTCTATTATTTCGGGAATTGCAGGGGTGGGGTCGGCAGGTAATTTAGGGCGGATTGGGCTGAAAACATTTGTTTACTACCTTACATCTAGCACCTTAGCTATTATTGTAGGGCTATTTTTTGTAAACCTTATACAGCCTGGTGTGGGGACAAATATTGAAGCCCCTGAAAAGGTGGAGGGGCTAAATTCGGCAAGGGAAGGCTTTGGCGATATTTTGTATAAAATAATTCCTGAAAATATTTTTTCGGCATTCGCCAAGCAAGATATGTTAGCCATTATCTTTTTTGCCTTACTTTTTGGCTTTTTTATTACAAAATCTAGCTTTAAAAATAGGGAGTTTCTTACTCGATTTTTTGATTCTTTTTTTGAAGTGATGATGAAAATTACAGTGTTTATAATTGCATTTACCCCCTTAGGAATTATCGGGCTTATAGCCAGAACGGTAGCGGAGCAGGCAGGGGACCCCGAAAAATTAGCCACCTTGGCACAAGGTTTGGGCTACTACGCTTTGGCGGTCATTGGGGCATTGCTATTTCATGCAGTCATTAGCCTGCCGGCTATTTTAAAACTGATTTCTAATGTAAGCCCTAAAAAACATTTTCTTGCAATGCGTTCTGCATTAATGACGGCATTTTCTACTTCCTCGTCCAATGCAACACTTTCAGTAACCATGAGTTCTGTAGAAAATAATGCAGGAGTATCTCGCAAAGTTGCAGGCTTTACTTTGCCCCTTGGGGCAACTGTGAATATGGACGGTACTGCCCTGTACGAGTGTGTTGCAGCTATTTTTATTGCACAAGCCTACGGCATAGATTTATCTATTTCGGAGCAAGTTATTATTGTTGTAACCGCACTTCTTGCCTCAATTGGTGCTGCTGGGATACCAATGGCAGGTTTGGTTATGATTTCTGTAATTCTTGTAGCGGTAGATTTGCCCTTGGAGGGCATTGGGCTAATTATTGCAGTGGACAGGATTTTAGATATGTTCCGAACCGCAGTAAATGTATGGAGCGATAGCTGCGGAGCAGTTGTTATTGCCAAATCGGAAGGCGAGAAGTTATTGGTGTAGTTTTTTTTATAAATACCTAAAATTACAAATAGGATTTAGACCTTATTTAGCTTTCCAAGTGCTTTTTATATGAAATATTAACAAGTTAGTTTTACCATCTTCTTTTATAACAGTAGTTATTTTTTTGTCCGATAAGTTTAGCAAATACGTATAATTATTCCCTACGTCGCTAACAACATTTAGCTTCCATGTCCCCAGCTCTTCATCGTAAGATTTAGAGTTTATAAAGTAAGTTGAACTTGCAGTTTCCGTACTGTGTTTTATTTGAGTAACTTCTGCATTAATTTTAAAAAGGGTGGCTGAGTTTTCCGAGCTAATCACATTTATTTTTTTGTCGATATAATTGGCATATTGGCTTTTATTTGTGCTTATATTGAGGTTGGAAATATCGGGTTTTGCTATTTTTTTATGCCCTGATTTTTGCTCTGTTTTAGACTTTGCTATAGAGTGTGCAATAACTAGCCCATAGTAGCCTGCCGATTTGCCCTGTTCGAACTCATTAGCAAATATTTTTATTAAATATTTTTTTGTCGAATCGGGAATTACCTTGGCAGTGGCAAAATTATCTTCAGAGTCATCTTCGGTAATATATTTCCATTTTTCAGGAATATCTTTATAGATTTTTATATCTAAATCTTTAATTTCATCGCCCCCAAATGCCATTATAATGTACTCATAACCAGTAGTTAAGTAGCGTTGAAGAGATTTGCTCGCCAAAGTATCCGACAACATATTATATTCAAGATGTACCACTTCCAAGCCTTTTTCTTCTATTGCCTTAGTTACAAGGAAGCCACTGTTATAGACTTTTTGTACAGAGGTTTGCCCTATTGTATTAGTTGTTAGTAATGTAAAAAAAAGTAATATAATTGATATTTTTAAATGCTTCATAATTATTTTTTTTGAGTATCCGAGATAATTAAACCAAAATGTGAGGCCGTATAATCACTATTAAACTCCTTGCCTTTTATTAAAATTCCGTAATAAGCTGTTTTTTCAGGCGTAAATGAAAAGTAAGCATCGTTTGCCGAAGTTATATCCGATTTTATTTTGCTCCATTCGCCCTCTTTTTTAACATATAACTCAATATCCAAATCTAAAATACGGCTACTACTAAGTGCGTAAAAATAATAGGTTTTAGAGGCATATAGAGTTTCGTAAATCGCTTTATCAGAATCTTTATAAACAATATCAAAACTAATATTCACAATTGATTTGCCTTCCTCTTCAAGTGCCTTTACTTTAGCATCGCCTTCGCTTATGATAGTAGTCATTGACGTTTGGGCAAATCCTGTAAATGCTTTTAGCAAGAAAAAGCAAATGAAAATATATTTTGTTAGGTGTTTCATAATCGGTAAATTAAGGTTCTACTTATAGCTCAAAATGAAAAAACCGCACTCTAATAAAGTGCGGTTTTTTCCCTTGCATTTTAATTGCCAACACGCTGAATAAGTGTGCCTAATTTGGCATCAGCTTCGGCTTTTTCCCTTGCATTTTAATTGCCAACACGCTGAATAAGTGTGCCTAATTTGGCATCAGCTTCGGCTTTTTCGGCATCTTTTACTTTTTCTTCAAAATAAACATTGCTTTCAAAAGAATTTCGCATACCCGCAGTCCACTCAACAAAGTAGCGTTCGCCGGGGAACTCAATGCCCAAAAGCAGCTCTTTTTTCGAGGGGGCTTTTATGTTATTATCCGTAAAGATAGGGGAGGCATCTGTCTTTTTTGCCTTTGGGCGATCTGCCTCTGGCAGATATTTCCAACCCAGTGTATTTACAAAATCATTCATAATATTTGCCGATATGCGGGCTACAATATCAATATTTCCAGTTAATTGGAAATTTTCAACATGCTCACGAGCAGTATCTGCAATTATTTTTTTCAGATTTACACGGTTTTTATTTTTATCCAATTCTCGGATAACCAAATCCGCAATTTTTTTGGTCAAGCCTAAATTAAGTAAAATATCTTCCGATCTTAAGTACTCAATATGCTCCAACCATTTTCCGATAAGGTTTTCAGCAAAAATATAGGCTCTATCCCTTACTTCTTCGGGGTTGTCGGCATCATTTTTGGCTTCGGTTAAAGCCCGAATATCCACACCACTTTCGTTTAGAATTTCGGCAAGGGCAGCATTGTCGTCAATCCCAAAAAACTCTTTGAGTTTTCCTAAGATGCTGTCTGCTTCTTCACCGTCCTCAATATCAATAAATTGCGAAAGCATTTCTATTAAATCTACTGTAACTGTTTTTCTGCCGGTATCTGCTTTTTTGGTTTGCGTTTCGTCGATGTCAATTTGCTTGCTCATCATCAAATCAAAATAAATTTTCCACGACAGGTCGTCCGAAATAACGAGCCTATCAATAAAATTACCGAAAGTGTTTTTGTCTTTTTGCATTTTCATTAAGCC
>CAMZKQ010000267.1 GCA_947311265.1 uncultured Chlorobiota bacterium
GAAAATAAAGGGGCAAAAGGAAAGGAGTTGTTAAACGTTATTTATACTGCCACCACCGAGGTTGCCCCTGCCGTTTTAACAGCCATTGCCACTACCGTAATTAGTTTTATGCCCGTTTTTGCCATGGAAGCCGCCGAAGGCAAATTGTTTCAACCGCTTGCTTTTACAAAAACTTTTGTGATGCTAGCTGCCTTAGTTATCGGGCTAGTAATTATTCCCACCTTAGCACATATTATTTTTTCTATCAATGTAAATGGAAAAAAAATGCGTCGTTATCTAAATATTATTTTAGCACTTGCAGGCATTGCCCTTATTGCCTTGGGCAATTATTTTCTAGGTCTAATTATAGTCCTTTATGCCGTCAATAACTTTTTCGGCTATTTATGGGCAGCTGGCAAAGAAAAATATATCAACTACATCAATATCGGGTTAATACTACTAGTGGTTGTAAAGTACCTTTCGGCAGAATGGATGCCACTAGGGGCACAATATAGCGAATTTAGCAACCTCCTTTTCGTTGCATTTATGATTGCCATAATTTTGGCACTACTAAGCGGCATTATATTTTTATACCCTAAAATAATGTCGTGGGCACTGGCCCATAAATGGACGTTTTTATCGCTTCCTATTTTTGTAATCCTATTTGGGATAAGTGCTTGGCAAGGTGTAGATAAAATATTTGGTTTTATGCCCCAATTTGTAACTCAAACTAAGGCTTGGCAATCTATTAGCGAAACATTACCCGGTATCGGTAAAGAATTTATGCCTAGCTTAGACGAAGGTTCATTTTTATTGATGCCTACCACAATGCCACACTCTGGGGTGGAAGAAAATACTGATGTTATCCGCTTGCTCGATAAAAAAGTAAACCGCATACCCGAAGTGGATAATGTTGTAGGTAAGTGGGGGCGTGTAAACTCTGCACTAGACCCTGCCCCTATCTCGATGTACGAAAACGTAATCAATTACAAATCCGAGTATATCTTAAATCAGGCAGGACACCGAGTTCGCTTTAAAACCGATGGCAACGCATTTGTTTTAAAAGATGGCAGCAAGTACAATCCTGCAGATAACTTTCGGATTGTTAAAGAGGAGGAACTTATACCCGATGAAGATGGCGAATATTTTCGCCAATGGCGAGATAAGATTAAATCGCCCGATGATATTTGGAACGAAATTATAGCCAACTCAAATATACCCGGGCTTACTTCTGCCCCCAAATTACAGCCTATACAAACTCGGCTAGTAATGCTAGCAACAGGTATGCGTGCCCCAATGGGCATAAAAGTATTTGGTCCAGATTTAGAAAGCATCGAAAAAGTAGGCTTGCAGATAGAAACCCTACTAAAGGAAGTAAAAGGCGTTTCTAAAATGTCCGTCTTTGCAGATAGGGTTGTAGGCAAACCCTACCTAGAAATCCATATCGACCGTGATGCTATTTCTCGTTATGGATTAAGCATAAAAGAGTTTCAGTCCTACATAAGTTCTACAATAGGCGGCATGCCACTAAGCTCAACCGTTGAAGGGCGTGAGCGGTATAATATTCGTGTGCGATATGCCCGTGAATTTAGAGATAATCCCGAGGATTTGAAAAAACTACTGATTTCGACCCCGATAGGCATTCAAGTTCCGCTAAGCCAACTGGCAACTATTGAGTACACCCGTGGTGCACAACTCATAAAAAGTGAAAACACTTTTTTGGTAGGTTATGTTATTTTTGATAAAAAAGAAGGCTTTGCCGAAGTAGATGTTGTAGAAAATGCACAAGATTATCTACAACAAAAAATAGAAGACGGCAAACTAATCATTCCGGCAGGTGTTAATTTTAAATTCACAGGCAACTACGAAAACCAAATACGAGCCACCAAACGCTTAATGGTAGTTATACCCATTGCCTTGCTAGTCATTTTCTTGATTTTATATTTTCAATTTCGCTCGGTAATAGGAGCAACACTCATATTTTCGGGCATAATTGTTGCCTTTTCTGGCGGTTTTATAATGCTTTGGCTCTATGGGCAACCTTGGTTTTTAAATTTCACATTCGGCGATTTACATATCCAAAAGCTGTTTCAGGTAGATACCATAAATTTAAGTGTCGCTGTATGGGTGGGCTTTATAGCCCTTTTTGGTATCGCTACCGATGATGGTGTTTTAATAAGTACTTACATCAAGCAGCTTTTTGACAAAAAAGCACCCAGCAGTATCGAAGAAGTACGTGCCAAAATACTAGAAGCCGGCACAAAACGGGTACGCCCAGCTATTATGACTACCGCAACCACACTAATTGCACTTCTCCCTGTACTTACATCAACAGGAAAAGGCTCGGATATTATGGTGCCAATGGCTATCCCAATTTTTGGAGGCATGGCAATAGCTACGCTCACTATTTTTGTAGTGCCAGTACTGTACAGCATGTGGCAAGAAAACTTATTGAAGAAAAAACTAAATACCAAAAAGGAGGCCAACGATGAAAACTAAAATAATAATATTATCATTATTCTTGGCACTAACTAGCCCCATGTTTGCACAAGATATGCTAAACAAATATCTTGAAACAGCAGCAAAAAACAACCCCGGACTCAAAGCCAAATTTAACGCCTATAATGCCAGCCTACAAAAAATACCGCAAGTAGGAACATTGCCAGACCCAACATTAGCCTTTGGCTATTTTATACTGCCTGTGGAAACTAAAAATGGCCCCCAGCATTTAAAAGTTTCTTTTTCGCAAATGTTCCCTTGGTTTGGGACATTAGCCAGCCGAGAAAATGTTTTGGCAAGTGTCGCAAAAGCGAAGTACGAACTTTTTGAAGATGCAAAATCAAAATTATTTTTCGATGTAAAATCAACCTATTTCGCCCTGTACTACATTCAGAAGCAAATGGATATAACCTTAGAAAATATCAAAATTCTAGACAAGTTTAAACGCCTTGCTTTAATTAAAATTCAATCTGGCACAGCATCAAGCGTAGATGCCATGCGTGTCGAATTAGAAATAAACGATTTGGAAAATAGTTTGCTTTTGCTCAAAGATAAATGGTTGCTTAACACCGTAAAATTCAACAATCTACTAAACATAGACAACAACAGCAACATCAGAATCCCTAAAACACTATGGGAAACGGATTTAAAATACGCAAAGCAAACAGTAATGGATAGCCTTAGCAATAACAATCATCAAGTAAAAAGTTTGGTGCTTTTAAAAGAAAGTTTTGCACACAAAGAGTACCTTGCCAAAAAGCAGGCTATGCCAAATATACTTTTGGGTGCAGATTATACCTCGATAGGCAAATCTGGCAGCTCGCCAAATGCAGGGCAAGATGCCCTGATGTTTAAAGTTGGAATAAGCCTTCCTTTATACCGAAAAAAGTATAAGGCAATGGTAAACGAAACCGTATTTTTGCAAGAGGTAGCCCAAAATAAAAAGCAGGACAAGATAAATGTACTCGAAACATTATCGGAAAAAGCATATACCGAATACAGCGATGCACAACGGCGAATCAATTTATACAAAAAGCAAAGCAAATTAGCAAAACGAATGAGCAAATTGCTCGAAAATGAATATGCTAACAGTGGCAAAAAATTTGAAGAAGTACTACGCATCGAACGAAAAACTTTAAACTATGCCATAGCACTAGAAAAAGCAAAGGCAGACAAGCAGGCATCAATTGCATTTATAAATTATTTGATGGGATTTTAAATTTAAAATCATTAAAAAAAATTATTGAAAAATCGTATTAAAAATAAACGAAATGAAAAAAGACATTTTTAAAATACAGAAAAGAGAAATAGTGATAATTATAATCACTCTCGTAATAGGAATAGTACTAGGCAGCCTACTCTTTGGGGCATCATCAAAAGAGAACAAGCAAGAGCATAAGCACTCGGCAACAGAAGCCGTTGAAAAAACCACTTGGACTTGCTCAATGCACCCGCAAATAAAGCAAGGTAAGCCTGGCGATTGCCCCATTTGCGGCATGGATTTAATCCCGCTAAAAAAAGGGGGAAATGTAGAGGAAGCAGACCCTAACGAAATACAAATGACCAAAAGTGCAATGAAACTTGCCGAAATAGAAACCTATACCGTAAAAAAAGGAACGCCTGAAAAGTCGGTGCGGCTACTGGGGAAAATAAAACCCGACGAGCGGAATATTGCGGCTTTAACTGCCCGCTTTGGCGGAAGAATTGAAAAACTTTATGTAAATTACACCGGGCAATATGTAAAACGAGGGAAAAAATTAGCCTCCATCTACTCGCCCGAACTCAATACGGCACAGCAAGAACTTTTAGATGCTGCAAAATTTAAGGCTAGCAACCCCTCATTTTACAAAGCAACACGCAATAAGCTAAAGCTATGGGAACTTACTGATGCCCAAATCGACAATATCGAAAAAAGTGAAAATCCCAATATTTACTTCGATATAATCTCCCCCATTTCAGGCACTGTTACCCGCCGAGATGTCGCCGTAGGCGACTATATTAAAGAAGGCAACCCACTGCTCGAAATCATTAACTTAGGCAGAGTGTGGGTAATGTTCGATGCCTACGAAAGCGATTTGCCTTGGATAAAAAAAGGCGATAATGTTTCGTTTACACTCCAGTCCTTACCCGGCAAAACCTACGAAGCCAAGGTTACCTACATCGACCCATTTATTGATGCACAAACACGTGTAGCACAGGTGCGCGTTGAAATGCAAAATCCGGGCTTAAAATTTAAACCAGAAATGTTTGTCAATGGCATTTTAGAATCTAGAACAGCAGGGCATTCAGACCAACTATTAATTCCCAAAACCTCTATTTTATGGACAGGTAAGCGTGCCGTTGTATATGTAAAAATCCCCCAACGAGAAACCCCTACATTTATTTACCGAGAAATTACACTTGGGGCAGAAACGGGCAATTTTTACGTAGTTAGCCAAGGGTTAAACAATGCAGAAGAAATTGCCTCAAACGGCGTATTTAAAATTGATGCCTCTGCCCAACTACTTGGTAAATCGAGCATGATGAACCCCACAGAGAACAGTAAGAAGGGCAGCAAAAAGGCAAGTATTTCATACGCCAGCACCACCAAAATCAAATTTAAAACACAGCTGGGAGTACTAGTCAGTAGCTACTTAAAAATGAAAGATGCCTTTGTCGAAACCAATGAAAATGCAGCAAAAAAAGAAGCTCAAAATGTGCTATCCTCGCTAAGTAAAATAAATATGAAACTGCTTAAAGGCGATGCACATATCCAATGGATGCGTATCTCAAAATCACTAAAAAACAACTTAAATGGCATTATTAAAATGAAAGGTATTGAAATGAAACGTAGCCACTTTAGCATTGTTTCAGATAAAATTTCGGAGGCCATTGAACTCTTTGGAATAAATACAGAACAGCCAATATACTTGGAATTTTGCCCCATGGCATTAGACAACGAAGGGGCATTCTGGATAAGCAAAGACAAAACAATTAAAAACCCATATTATGGCGAAAAAATGCTCAAATGTGGGGAAGTAAAAAAAGTGTTTAACCAAAAGTAATAGTACCAAATAAATATATTTTTTAATTTAAATTTTTAGTAAAATGAAAAAATCAATCTTAATTTTAGGAACTGCAATATTCCTAATTATGGGCAGCTTAGTTGTTTCAAGCTGCAACGACTCGGCAGACAGTACCAACCAAAAAGAAAAGATGGAGCACCATGCTGAAGAACTTTATGCTTGCCCAATGCACCACAACATTACTGGAAAAAAAGGCGACAAATGTTCCGAATGTGGCATGGACTTAACAAGTACAAAAACCGCAAAAGAACATCAAGGACACGAGCATCACTAAGTTAATAATAATTAATAAAACAGAACAAATGAAAAAATCAATCTTAGTTTTAGGAACTGCAATATTCCTAGTTATGGGCAGCCTTACTATTTCAAGCTGCCAAAGCAACGAAACAAAAACAGAAGTAAAAGAAGAAGCCACAGCTTACCAATGCCCAATGAAATGCGAAGGCGAAAAAACCTACACAGCACCAGGGCAATGCCCTAAATGTGGTATGGATATAAAAAAAATGGACACCCATGAAGGGCACAAACATTAATTTTACCCACTAAATATTAATACTCCCAGCTTGTTCTAGCAACAAGTTGGGATAAAAAACACCCAAAACAAAAACAAATTTCAAAAAATAGCTTAACTTTGTGTTTTAAACACAAAAAAATGAGCCAGCTCCACCACACCCCCATTTTTATCAACCCATTTACCGATTTTGGGTTCAAGAAAATCTTTGGCGAAGAAGCCAATAAAGACTTAC
>CAMZKQ010000268.1 GCA_947311265.1 uncultured Chlorobiota bacterium
GTTTTCGGGCTACTGTTTAATGCCGTTCCGGTAATGAACGAATATGGCGTACGCCATATTCGTTCATTACCGGAACGGCATTAAACAGTAGCCCGAAAACGCCAATTGAACCTGTAAGGGTATTGGGTTGTGCTACAATTGTATCGGCAAAACAAGCGATATAATATCCGCCCGAAGCGGCAACATCGCCCATGGAAACAATAAATGGCTTTGCTTTTTTAGCTAAAACGGTTTCTCTCCAAATTATTTCTGATGCCAAAGCACTGCCTCCGGGGGAGTTTACTCTAAGTACAATGGCTTTTATATCATCGTCTTTTCTTGCCTTTCTTATGGCCTCTGATAAGCCTTCCGAACCAATGCTTTCGGCATCTCCACTGCCCATTCCTATTTCTCCTGTAGCATAAATAACAGCAATTTTATCTTTCGAGAAGTCTAAATTTTCAAGATTTTCGCCATGTGCAACATAGTTGGTTAGGTTTACTAAATAGGGTTCTTTTTCTTCTGTTCCTGATAATTTTATGAGTTCTTCATCAATTTCATCTTGGTATTTTAGCCCATCAATAATATTTAATTCTACAGCTGTTTTTGCACTTCTTATGCTTAATTGGTCGGCATATTGGTTGAGTGTGCCTACCGAAATACCTCTTTCTTTGCTTACGCCTTTTAATATAGTTCCCCAAAAAGAATTTACATAAGTGCTGGTTTGCTCTCGGTTTGCGGTACTCATGCTATCGAGCATAAATGGCTCAACTGCACTTTTAAATTTTCCGTGGCGAATAATTTCAGGGGCTATACCTATTTTTTTAAGGATAGATTTATAAAACATTATCTGGGCACTTAGCCCAGTAAATTGTACTTCGCCTTCGGGGGTAAGGTATATTTTATCGGCTGCGGTAGCTAAGTAGTAGGATTTATGGGTGTAATAATCGGCATGGCTAAGGATAAATTTGCCTTCGGAGCGAAAGTCTAAAAGTGCATTTCTGATTTCTTCAACTGTTGCATAACCTGCCGAAATTATGCCCAAATCGAGGTATATGCCCTTGATGTTTTCATCTTTTTTTGCCTGTTTTATATACTTTATAATGCTCGATAATCCTTGTTTTGTTTCCATAGAGAGGTTCATTAGGTCTGGCTTTGCCGAACTTCTGTCGCTAATTGTTTCGCTAAACTTTAAGTGGAGTATTGAGTTTTCTTTTACTTCAAAATCGTCGCCACCATTGGCGGCTATTGCAATTATTATAACAAAGCCTACTATAACAAAAAAACCTGCAAGCAATGCCCCGAACATACTGGCAAAGATGGTACTAAAGAATCCACTTTTCATATTATTATTTTTATTGGTATATTAATATTGTGTACTTTTTTTACAAAAGTAATTTTTTTTTGCATAGTGCATATTAAATTTTGATAAAAAATACTTAGCTCAAATTTATAAGGACAGCCCAGAAAGCCCTTTTATTATTTTGCTTACTGCTTCTCTAATTTCCTTTTCTGTAATTGTGAGTGGTGGGGCTATCCTAAAATGAGTATCGCAAAATAAAAACCAATCGGTGGCATAGCCTATTTCTGCTCCGTTTTTTATAAACTGTTGTACTTTTGCAAAACTGCCTAACTCTACTGCGTAAAATAAGCCTTGCCCCCTTATCGAAAGTATGGCAGGGTGTTTTAGCAAATTCAAAAGTAGTTTACCTTTGGCATCTACTTGTTCAATAATTTTTTCGCTGGTCAGAATATCTAAACTAGCTTCAGCGGCAACGCAGGAAATGGGGTGTCCACCAAAAGTGGTGATATGACCCAATACGGGGGCAGACTGGAAACAGTCCATTAGCTCTTTTGAGGCGGCAAATGCACCGATTGGCATACCGCCACCCATGCCTTTTGCCATGCAAATAATATCTGGCACAATGCCATAATGCTCAAAACCGAAAAACTTACCTGTTCGCCCGAAGCCTGTTTGTACTTCGTCCAGAATGAGGAGTGTGCCAGTTTGGGTGCAACGCTGGCGAAGTGCTTTCATAAATTCCTGCTGGGCAGGAATAATGCCGCCTTCTGCCTGTATGGCTTCGGCCACAACGGCGGCTGTTTTTTCTGTAATTTGATTTAATTGCTCGGTGGCATTAAAATCTAAAAATGTGATACCCGGTAGCAGCGGGCGAAAGGCTTGTGTAAAAGTGTCGTCGCTCATTAGGCTTAATGCCCCGTGTGTGCCACCGTGGTAGGCGTTTTTGAAGGCTATAAATTCGCCACGCCCTGTGGCTCGTTTGGCGAGTTTCATGGCACCGTCTATGGCTTCGCTGCCCGAGTTTACTAAATAAATGGAGCTTATATCGGCTGGCAACACGGCAGCTAGTTTTGTGGCTAGGCGTACTTGTGGGCTTTGAATGTACTCCCCATAGACCATTAGGTGCATATACTTATCTGCTTGGTTTTTAATGGCTTCTACTATTTTGGGGTGCCGATGCCCTACATTGCTTACTGAAACTCCAGCGATTAAATCTATGTATTTTTTCCCGCAAGGGGCGTACATATAAATGCCTTCTGCTTTTTCGATTTCTAATGCAAATGGCTCTGGCGAAGTTTGCCCAAGGTGCTTAAAAAATAGTTCTCTGTTTGATGTCATTTTTTGTTTTTTACTACTGGCGTGTTTTTAGTTATTGAGTTTTCAACCCGTAAAATAGGGTTAGCTATAATGATTTAAAGAAGTTCCAAAGCACTTCGTTGGGTGGTGGTGCAATAATTGCAATTTCTTTTTTGCTTACAGGGTGAGTAAATTTCACGCTATAAGCGTGAAGGTGTATGCCAGCATTAGGGTTAGAGCGTGATGCTCCATATTTTAAATCGCCTTTTATGGTTAATTTTTCGGCGGCAAGTTGTGCCCTTATTTGGTGATGCCTGCCTGTGTGCAAGTTAATTTCGAGTAAGTAGTACCCTTCCGATTGGGCTTTTAGCCGATAGCTTAGTGATGCTTTTTTGCTTTCTTTTTTTTCGTTTAAAGTGGCGTAGGATTTATTTTGCTTTCTGTTCCTAAGCAAAAAGTGGGTTAGCGTACCCTCTTTTTGCTTAGGTTTTGAGCAAACTACTGCCCAATATTTTTTTTCAATTTCTCTTTCCAAAAACATCTTATTGAGGCGTGGCAAGGCTTTACTTGTTCTTGCAAAAATTACAATGCCGCTGGTGGGGCGGTCTAGCCTATGGGCTATGCCCAAAAAAACTTCGCCAGGCTTATTGTATTTTTGCTTGATGTATGCTTTAACTTGCTCTGCAAGAGTGGTATCGCCAGTTTTGTCGCCTTGCACAATGTCGCCACAGCGTTTGTTTACGATAATTATATGATTATCTTCGTAAAGAACTTGTGGCTTCATATTTAGTTGTTTTTGTTTTCTGCAGGGATATTATTGGCACCAGGGATAAATCCGGCTTTTATAAATGCGGCTTTATCTTGCTCTACATTTGTACCAATAGTAGTAAGCAAATCGCCCACAAGGGCAGAGCTAACACCTGCTCTAAGCACCTTTGCTTCAATGTGTTTGTAGTTTATCCTTCCGCCTGCAAGGCGGATATGTGCTTTAGGATTTATTAGCCTGAAAAGGGCAAAAACGGTAAGGATTTCCTCGTCGGATAATTTTGCTGTTCCTTCAAGTGGTGTACCTTCAATGGGGTTTAAAATGTTTATTGGGATAGATTGGACGTTTAATTTTCGTAATTCAAAAGCCATTTCTATACGGTCTTCCATAGTTTCGCCCATGCCAATAATACCGCCAGAGCAGATGGAAATATCTTTACTTTGAGCAATTTTTATGGTTTCGATTTTTTCTTGGTAGCTGTGTGTGGTACACAGCTTATCGAAATATTTTTCGGAGGTTTCAAGGTTACAATGGTAATGTTCTATGCCTTTGTCTTTCAACATTTGCATTTTTTCATTGTTTATAATGCCCATTGAGGCACAAAGGCTGATGTCGTTTTCTTTGCTAATTTCTTCAAAGACATCGCAAAGTTCTTCTAAGTTTTTTTTAGAAACACCTCGCCCACTAGTTACTAATGAATAACGGTTTACACCATGGTTTTTATTTGTACGTGCTTGTTTTACAGCATCTTGCTTGTTAATCATTTCATACTCGGTAACCCCAGTATTGAATTTAGAAGATTGTGCACACCAGCTGCAATCTTCGCTGCAGTTGCCCGATTTTGCATTTGTAATACTGCACATATCCAATTTGTTACCTACAAATTTTTTGCGTATATCATCAGCAGTTTTGTAAAGTTGCTCCTTGTTGGGGCTTTTAGAAAGGGCAATGGCTTCTGCCTGTGTAATTTGTCCTCCGTTTAA
>CAMZKQ010000269.1 GCA_947311265.1 uncultured Chlorobiota bacterium
ACAGGAATGGTCTGCGACCATGAGTGCCAAACAAAGTGTACTCGTATTAACTACGATAACTCTCTTCTAATCAGAGAGATAAAAAGGTTTGCATCTGAAAATAAAAATCAACCCGATACTATTTCTGTTTTACCAGCTAATGGCTTGAAAGTCGCAATAATTGGAGCAGGGCCGGCAGGACTATCTTGTGGCTATTTCTTGGCAAAGGCGGGCTTTGAAGTCAATATTTACGAAGCCAAAAATTCAGCTGGAGGCATGGTAACCTCCGCTATACCACCATTTAGGCTGACCAAAAATTCTTACGAAGATGATATTAAACGCATTGAAAGTGCAGGTGTAAAAATTAATTATAATTATAAAGTTACAGCCAAGGTTTTTGGAGGATTGAAAGAAAAATCAGATTATATATTTTTGGCAGCAGGAGCACAGCAGGCAAAAAAAATATTTACCAAAGGAGCAGAAAATACAGGCGTACTCAATCCCCTCTATTTCTTAGATGCCGTACGGCATGGGCGGCAGCCCAATTTGGGCAAAAATGTGGCTATTATGGGCGGTGGAAATACAGCAATGGACGTTGCCAGAACTGTTTTCAGGATACTGAAAGAGGACGGGAAAGTTACCGTAATCTACAGGCGTACCAAAGCTGAAATGCCGGCAGAGTATGAAGAAGTTAAAGCCTTACTTGATGAAGGTATTGAAGTAATGGAATTAACTGATATTCTTGAATTTAAGGCCTCAAATGGAAGTATTACTTCAGCTCTGTGTTGTAAAATGAAATTAGGCGAAAAAGATGCCAGCGGACGGCGACGACCCGTTAAAATTGAAGGCTCTGAATTTGAACTCCCTTTTGATACAATTATTCCTGCCATTGGGCAGGATTTGGCAATAGATTTTATAAGTGCCGAAATGCTAAAAACAAGAGCAAATTCTTTTGAAACACAAATTGACAACATATATATAGGCGGAGATGCTGCACGTGGGGCGGCTACTTTAATAAAAGCCATTGCTGATGGGCGAAAAACAGCTGCTGAAATTATTAATAAGGCAAAAACTGAAAAAGGTATTGCCTTTGAAAGGGATAGAAAAGTAGTAACAGCCAAAGACTTACGTCTTAAAAAGACCGTAAGGCAATATGGGATACCGGCACCTGAAACGGACTTGTTGCAGCGAAAAAATTTCAATGTTGTAAATAAATCATTGACCAAGGAAGAAGCAATTACAGAAGCAAGCCGCTGCCTTCTTTGCGATGAACTTTGCGATATTTGCACAACAGTTTGCCCGAATGCGGCCAATTATGCCTATGAAATAGAGCCTGTTAGTTTCTTGTTACAGAAGGCAGTAGCTACCAACGATGGCTTTGTGTACGAGGCAGATAAACTCTTTGAGGTAAAGCAGCCCAACCAAATTTTGAATATTGGCAACTGGTGCAATGAGTGTGGCAACTGTGCTACTTTTTGCCCTACATCTGGTGCACCTTATATTGATAAACCTAAATTTTATTTTACCGAAGAGGAGTTGAATTCGGAAGAAAGTGGCTATACAATCGTAAAAAATAAAGGAGCAGATACATTATTACAAAAAGTAGGCAAGACTATTTTTGAACTTACTCGGGTTAATGGACATTATATTTATAAAACGAATAAATTTGAAGCCAAATTAGATGCAAAAAACTTTGCACTTCTTGATTTTAAATCCAACGAAAAAGCTACTTTTACTTTTGAAAATGCAGCCAAAATGAGTTTACTCTTAGAGGGTGCAAAAAATTTATATGTTTAATTAATTTGTAGGCTTAACTTTTTAGAAAATTCAAAAACACATTATAATAATAAACACATGATTAAACCAATCACAGAAGTAACCAACGAAAAAGCACTCGAAAGTGCTGTAAACAGATTTAAAGAAAGGGGCATTATTTTGCCCACTTTTGCACAGCAAAAGAACCCCGATTTAATTCCAGAGAAAATTAAGGACGAATTGAAAAATATTGGACTTTGGGATTTTAACCCACTAAATCTTTTTAGAATTACTTGGAAAAATGAGCCTAAAAAACACGGCGGCTTATACGGAAACCCTAATTATATCGAAATTCCAAAATCAATAACAGGCGTAGATGCTCGGATTGTAATGATGGTAGGAAAATACTTCCCCACAGGTGCCCACAAAGTGGGAGCAGCCTATGGCTGCCTCGTGCCGAGAATTGTTACTGGCGAATTTAATCCAGATTATCACAAAGCCGTTTGGCCATCAACAGGTAACTACTGCCGTGGCGGAGCTTTCGACTCCAAAATTATGGGCACAGAATCTATTTCTATCCTCCCCGAAGAAATGAGCCGTGAGCGGTTCGAGTGGTTGCGAGATAAAGTAGGCTCGGAAGTTATTGCCACGCCCGGTAGCGAATCCAACGTAAAAGAAATTTACGACAAATGTTGGGAAATCCGAAGAACACGCCCAGAAGCAGTAATTTTTAACCAATTCGATGAGTTTGGAAACCCGACTTGGCACTACAACGTAACAGGAAGTGCAACCGAAGAGGTCTATAACCTACTAAAAGGGCAGGATAGCAAATTTGCAGGATTTGTTTCGGCAACAGGTTCCGCAGGAACTATCTCCGTAGGCGATTATTTGCGAACAGTCCACCCACATATAAAAGTAGCAGCTTCCGAGGCATTACAATGCCCTACCATTTTGCGAAATGGTTTTGGAGCTCACCGAATTGAGGGCATTGGCGACAAACATATCCCTTGGGTGCATAACGTAAAAAATACAGATGCCGTTACGGCAATTGATGATGAAGACGCAATGCGTTTGCTCCGTCTTTTCAACGAGCCAGAAGGCAAAGCCTATTTAAAATCGCAAGGCGTAGATGCAGATGTATTGGCAAAATTAGACTTGTTGGGCATTTCTGGAATTAGTAATTTGCTCTCTGCCATTAAAATGGCAAAATATTATGAGATGACTTCGGACGATTTTATTTTCTCAATGGCAACAGATTCTGCAGAAATGTACCAATCAAGATTGGAAGAATTAACTGCCGAGCGGGGCGGATATTCTGAGTTGCAAGCTGCTCGTGATTTTGAAAAATGTATGCTTGGGCAAGGTACGGATAATATGAGAGAGCTAAATTACCAAGACCGCCGTGCGGTTCATAACCTAAAATATTTTACTTGGGTAGAACAACAAGCTAAGGATATTGGAGACCTTGAACAACTTTGGTACGACCGTAATTTTTGGCCATCAATGTTTGGGCAAATCGCCCGTTGGGACGAACTGATTAATGATTTTAATGAAAGAACAGGAGTACTTAAAAAATATTTATAAGTGATTAATTTTCACATGTTTACTTGCGTATAGTCTGTGAGTAAATGTGTGATTTTTTTTCTTTGGCTCTCCATTTGTAAGCCTCTTTGCTCACCGATATTTAGTTGTAACTTCCTTATGTATAAGTGGTTATGAGTTTTTTTATTAAATCAATTCGTGTGTTTCACCATGAAATATGCAGGTAGATGAATAGGGATGTGGGGAAGAGTTTTTGTGTTTTGTAATTACCTCGCACTTGGTGTGAAAAGTTAATATGGTAACCTGTAAAGATTTAATTTTGAAATTTATGAAAAAAACATACTGGCTGATTTTAACTTTCATAAGCCTACTTATTTTGCTTATTTATTTTTATTTTGGAAAAATGATACTCAAATAGTTAATGAAATTTTAGTGCCTAAAAATCATATCGGTATAAAAGTAAAAAATAAATCTGATGAAAATATAAAGAAAATTTACTTTTTTGTAGGCAAAAAACTTAGCGATTCAATTTCTAATTTGGAAGTAGGGCAAAGCAAAACTGAAAATGTTGTATGGCAAAAAGGAGAAGGTGTTTTTCATTTGCAAGTATTTTTCCAGTCTGGAAAAATGATTTTGAGTACAGAGGAATATGCCGAGCAAGGCTATTTTGTAAAAAAAGAAATTAGGAACGATACAATCCTTACGGATTATAATTTAGCCCAAAAAAATATCCCCCCTACTCATGGAAAAGCCTGTTCGGTTTTTGAAGGGAAATAAAAATAATAAATTACCATTATGAAATAAAAAAATGAAATTAACAGAATTGAAACCGGAAAGAATTTGGTATTATTTTAATGAAATTACTAAAATTCCTCGTCCATCGAAAAAAGAAGGAAAAATAATTGACTTTCTAAAAGCATTTGCTACCGAGCATAAACTCGAATGCAAAGTTGATGCTGTTGGCAATGTTTTGATATTAAAAGGGGCAACCGCTGGTAGCGAAAATTTAAAATCAGTAATTCTACAAAGCCATTTAGATATGGTCTGCGAAAAAAATAGCGATACGCAGCACGATTTTGAAAACGACCCAATAAACGCCTATGTAGATGGCAACTGGGTAGCCGCAAAAGGCACAACTTTAGGGGGCGACGATGGCATTGGAATAGCCGCCAGCTTGGCGGTTTTGGAGGCTACTCACTTAAAACATGGTGCAATAGAAGCCCTATTTACTGCCGATGAAGAAACGGGAATGACAGGCGCATTTGGTATCGAAGCAGGGTTTTTAAAGTCGGATATTTTATTAAATTTAGATTCTGAAGACGACGGCGAACTCTTCATTGGTTGCTCTGGTGGCATTGATACTGTGGGGCTATTTAAGTACGATAAAAAGCGAGTCCCTAAAAAATCAGTAGGGCTAAAAATAGCTGTAACAGGGCTACAAGGCGGGCATTCTGGCGATGATATTGAAAAAGGATTGGGCAATGCCAATAAAATTCTTACTCGAATTCTGCTTGGTGCATCGGCAATATA
>CAMZKQ010000270.1 GCA_947311265.1 uncultured Chlorobiota bacterium
GCAATAACTTTAAGCCCATTATCAGCACTTTTTAAGTACGCTGCTACGGTTTGTTTGTTGTCTTTAATAAAGGCTTGCATCTCTAGGGTGTTTTCTTTAAAGAATTTACCAAGTCTTCCTTTTGCAATTTTTTCAGCTAAGTCCGCTGGTTTGCCTTCTTCTATGGCTTGTTCTTTGCCGATTAGTAATTCTTTCGCTACTACTTCGTCCGAAATTTCTTCTTTGCAAACTGCGATAGGGTTCATTGCGGCGACTTGCATGGCTACATCTTTGCCTACTTGTGGGTCGAATCCAGCTTGATTGAAACCTGCAACTACAGCTAATTTGTTGCCTGTATGGATATAGGCAACAACTGCTTCTGCTGCTACTTTTTCAAAGTAAGAAAGTTCAACTTTTTCGCCAATTACTCCTGTTTGGTTAATGATTTCGTCGCCTATAGTAGTGCTTCCTAGAGGTAAAGCTTTTAGTTCGTCTAAATTTGCTGGGTTTTTGTCGATTGCAATATCCAGAATGCTTTGTGCAAATTTTACAAAGTCTTCATTTTTTGCAACAAAATCGGTTTCGCAATTTAGTGCAATAACAGCACCTAGTTTTCCGTCTGGGCTAACTTTTGCAAGTACAGCACCTTCGCTGGCTTCACGGTCGGCACGTTTGCCGGCTATTTTTTGTCCTTTTGTGCGTAATAGGTCAATTGCGGTATCAAAATCGCCATTGGTTTCTGTTAATGCTTTTTTGCAGTCCATCATACCTGCACCGGTCATTTTTCTTAATTTTGCAACTTCTTTTGCAGAAATTTTTGCCATTTTTTTTATTTTTTATGATGTTATGAATGCCCAGCTATTTGTTTTGCTGGGCATTTCAAATATTTAAAATTTATAAGCTAGAATTACACTTTTTCAGTTGTTTTTTTTCTCGCTCTACGCTTTCCTCCTCGTGGAGTTTGTTCGCTACTGCCTTCGTTTTTCTCTTTTTTCTGTGTGCTTCTTTCGGCTAAGCCTTCGGTTACGGCATTGGCCATAATATCAATAATAAGAGAAATTGATTTTGTTGCGTCGTCGTTTGCAGGTACAACAAAGTCGATATTTGGGTTGGAGTTGGTATCAACGATACCAAAAATTTGTATTCCAATTTTCTTGGCTTCTCTTACCGCAATTTTTTCTTTATGTACATCTACTATAAAAATGGCTGCTGGCAAGCGTTTCATATCGGCGATGCTGCCTAAGTTTTTTTCGAGTTTTCCACGTTGTCGAGAGATTTGTAATTTTTCTCTTTTGGAGATATTGTCAAACGTTCCGTTGGTGTGCATATTGTCAATGGTGTCCATTTTTTTTACGGCTTTCCGTATTGTAGGGAAGTTGGTAAGCATACCGCCTGACCATCGTTCGGTGATGTATGGCATTCCGCATGCTTTTATTTTTTCGGCTACAATGTCTTTGGCCTGTTTTTTTGTTGCAACGAATAGTATTTTTCGCCCTGATTTTGCAATTTGTTTAAGTGCAGCAGCGGCTTCGTCTATTTTTGCAACAGTTTTGTGCAAATCTATAATGTGGATACCATTACGCTCCATAAAAATATATGGTGCCATGGCTGGATTCCATTTTCTTTTCAGGTGTCCGAAATGTGCACCTGCGTCTAATAATTGTTTAAAGTCTGTTCTTGACATTTTTTTGTTTTTTTTAAGTTTACATTCTGTGTATTCAACTCTGTGATAGCGAATTAACGGTTCACATGGTTTAGATACTAAACTTTGTTAAAGAGGGTATAAATTTTGGAAACTATAATTTGTATTTCCAAGACGCACTCTTTTTTTATGTTAATTGAATGTGATTTGAAATATTTAGCACTAGTTGTTTTTAGTACACTTGCCTGTTTATGCAAAATGCTTGTTGGGGGAAAGTGTCTAAGGAGCAAATAGGGCATTTTGATTGTTGTCCGAAAGCTAGATTACCGCTTGCTGAATTGGAATTTCTTACGTGCTTTTGGTTGTCCTGGTTTTTTACGCTCAACAACTCTTGGGTCACGTGTCATAAATCCTTTTTCTTTTAAGGCTGGTTTATCTTCTGGGTTAATTTTTACCATTGCTCTTGCTATTGCAAGTCTTAGTGCTTCTGCTTGTCCTTTAAATCCGCCGCCGTTAAGGTTTACTTTTATGTCGTAATCTTCGGTTTTTTCTAGAACTAATAGAGGTTGTTTTACAACGTATTGTAATATTTTCTGCGGAAAATAATTGTCTAATGGGCGTTTGTTAATGGTAATGTTCCCTTTTCCTTGGGTAACGTAGATGCGTGCAACGGCACTTTTACGTCTTCCTAATGTGTTTACTGTTTCCATTTTACTTGATTGATTTTAACTGAATTTGTTTTGGCTTTCGTGCTTCTTGCTTATGGTTTGGTCCTACATATACGTGCATGTTGCGAAATAGAGCACGACCTAACCTGTTTTTGGGAAGCATTCCTCTTACTGCTTTTTCTACCAAAGCAAAAGGTTTTTTTGCCAAAAGGTTTTCAGCTGAAATAGATTTTTGTCCACCGGGGTATCCAGAGTGGCTGATGTAGTTTTTATCGGCCCATTTTTTCCCGGAGAGGGTGATTTTTTCTGCGTTGATAATTACAACGTTGTCGCCACAATCGGCATGAGGAGTAAAGTTCGTTTTGTGTTTACCTCTCAGTACCATTGCAACTACAGATGCTAAACGCCCTAGCGTTTGGCCTTCGGCATCAATAAGAATCCACTCTTTGCGTGCGGTTTCTTTATTGCCCGAAATGGTTTTGTAGCTTAATGTATCCACTTTTTTGTGTTTAAATAATTAATAAATAATTTTTTGTAAACTCTTATTTGCACAAATTTACAGTTTGCAAAAGTATAATTTTTTTATTAAAGAACACAATTAATTGGTGTAATTTTTTAGAGTTTGTAATAATTCTATATTTAATAGGTGTAAAGTAATTGGTGTGGCTAGCCTTTGGTTTATTTCTAGGTGTTAATTATGTTGAAAAAAGTTTTTGCTGCTATTTGTTGGTTTTTTGTGTAGTCTCGTTTTTTGGCTATGGGGGTTTGCTTAATAAAATATTCAATTTTAGTACTTAAATCTGTGGTGTTTTTGGGGTTGAAAAAGATTACATTTTCTGTACATTGCTCTTTGTGGACTGGTATGTCAGATAAAATTATGTATTTATTCATTGCTTTTGCGTCTTCTACAACTGTACTCCAGCCTTCGAAAAGTGAGGGTTGGATTACTGCTAGGGATTCGCTCATTAGTTTTAGTTGTTCATCTCTATCAATAAAGCCTAGAAAAGTTGCATGGGGCTGTAAGTTGTTGCTTTCAACATAAGTTAAAAGGCTTTTATAAAATTCTGGGTGGCGGTAGTCTTTTGGGTTACCTGTGAAAACAATTTTGCAGGCAATGTTTTTATCTTTTAAAATTTTCAAGGCTTTTAGTACAGTGGTGTGGTTTTTATGTTGCCAGAATTGGTTGGAGCATATAAAATAAGGTTTTTCAATATTAAATTTTTTCAGCAGTTCTTTAATTTTAATGTTTTGATATTTTGTGGAGTTAAAAACTGCAAATGGTAAGACTACTGTATTTTCTAGCTGCTTTGCTTTTGGGTGTATCGTTTTAAAATCGGAGAATGCACTTTGGCTGCTAAGTAAAATTCTTGCTCCTTTATCAATAAGTCTTTTTTGATTTTTTTTTCTTGCAAGTACTTCTTCGTTATCAAAGAAGTGGCTAAGGAAATGTTCTTGAAAATCGGGAATCCAGTAAATTTTATTTTTTTGTGGTATTAGGTCGTAGTAATGATAATCAATTGCTGGGAATAAAATATCAACGTCTTTTTCTGTAGGGCGGATGTCAAAGGTGTTTTTTTTGAGGAGTAGCCTACTTACTTTATTTACTAGCCGTTGAAAAAGGGTGTAATTAGCGATTGATTTTAGCTTGCTAAACGTTAAGTGGGGGTAGTTTTCATTGCTAAATAGCTGCTTTATTTTTTCTTTTTGGAAGAAAATAATAATCTCAGGTTTTTTGCCCTCTTCAAGTAAATTTAAGGCACGGATTAGGTTTAATATGTAGTAAGTTCCTGCTACCCAGTCTTCTGCATGAGAAAATGGGATTGCTAGTTTAATTCTTTTAGCCATTTTGTATAATTTAGTAAACCGTCTTCTAAGCTAGTGCTTTGCTGGTAGCCTAGTGCGAGTAGTTTTGAAATATCTGCTTTCCAATTAACGGGGTCTCCAATTTTACTATTTCCTGTAAATTTTATTTTTGTTTCAGGTTGGTAGTTTTGAAAGAAAGTAGTTGTTACTTTTTTTATAGAGTCTTCGTTTCCATTGGCAATGTTTATAGCATTACCATTAAAGCTAGCCTTGTTGATAATTAATTCTGTTGCTTGTATTAAATCTTGGATATAAATAAAATCTCGTGTTTCGTTGCCTGTCCCAAATAGTTCTACGGTGTTACTTGCGATACCTTTTTTGTACAAGTCCCAAAACAGTTGTTTCTTTAGTCCTTCTCCATAGGCAGAAAAAACGCGCAAGCTGAGTGTTTTTAGTCCAAAAAATTTAGAGTATTCGTATAATAAGTTTTCACTTTGGCGTTTATGAACGCCATATGGGGATATGGGCAGCTTTGGGTGTAGCTCGTCGATAGGGAGGTACTGTGGGTTACCATATACGGCGGCGCTGGAAAAATTGATAAATTTGCAGCCTGTATTGTGTTTGTAAATGGCATCAAGCATTTTGCTTACATTTGCTACATTTAGCTTGAAATCAATAAATGGGTTTTTGAAGGAGAAGGCAACGTTGGCTGAGCCAGAGGCATTGATGCAAACATCAAATTTGTGGGGTATAAATAGTTGCTCAAAATTGGTGTTTTCTTTGGCTAGGCAAGTGTAGTTTTGTTCTCCATTAGCTGGTGAAATGCCTGCTTGTTGCACAAAATGCCCTTTTTGTGTAAAGTATTTTACACAGTGTTTTCCTATAAACCCTTGGCTACCAATTATTAAAATATTCATCTGTTTAGTGTTTTTTATTTTGGAGTTCTGGGGGTAGTTTTTTTATTATTTTTGCGGGGTTGCCTGCCACTACATACTACCGTTAATTTCATTTCTTATGTGTATATTTGTAACGGCGTTTGTGTGATATACTTGTTTCATTTTGTTTATATTTAGTAATATTGCAAATATAAATAAGTTTTCATGCTTTCGCTTTTTTTGTGATTTTCTTCTTTTTTCCGGTTGCCTACGGCTTCCCTACAAAAAGAAGAAAGCCCAAGAAAAATTAACAACGTGGTGAAACTATACATTAAGTAGTGTGTGTTTATCTGAAAATATCTGTTCGGAATCGCCCGTTGTCATCATCAATAATATTTAGGTAGCTGGTGTATCGCATTTGGCTAACCTCTCCTGTTTCGATTGCAGCTTTTACTGCACAACCCGGCTCGTGTATGTGGTTGCAGTTGGCAAATTTACAATGCCTTAGTAGGCGAAACATCTCGGGGAAATAATGTGCAATTTCTGCTTTATTCATGTCGGGCAAACCAAAGCCTTTAATCCCAGGGGTATCAATTATATAGCCATTAGCAATAGGGAACATTTCTGCAAAGGTTGTTGTGTGTTTTCCTTTCCCATGAGCGTTGGAAGTATCGCCTGTTTTTAAATTTATATTTTTATCAATAGCATTAATTAAGCTCGATTTTCCTACGCCAGAGTTGCCCGAAATTACGATAACTTTATTGCCAATGAGTGCTTTTATATCTTCAATTCCAATATTTTCTTTTACGGATATTTCAAAACAGGAATAGCCAATTTTACGATAGACTTTTAGGTACTCTTTTAGTTGTGTTTTTTCTTTTTCTTTATAGGCATCAATTTTATTAAAGATGAGTATCGCTGGTATTTTGTAGGCTTGGCAGGCAATTAACAAACGGTCGATAAAAGCAGGGTAAGTAACTGGTGTTCTAAGTGTTACAACGAGCAAAGCCAAATCTACATTTGTGGCAATCATGTGTGTATGGTGCGATAAATTTATCGACTTGCGTAGTACATAATTTCGCCGCTCGTGAATTTTTTTTATCACTCCTGTATGGTCCTCTTTTTCTATTTGATAATCTACAATATCGCCCACGGCAATAGGATTTGTTGTTTTTATGCCTTGTATTCTAAATTTACCTTTTATCCTATATTGAACTATACCCTCTTGATTTCTAACGGCATACCAACTTCCTGTGGATTTTATAACTGTTCCTGTGTGCAAATTTATAGATTTTATTTTAGGTGTTTGTAAATATTTTTGACAAAGCCGAGCAATTCCTCATCTTTATTAAATTGTCCTGCAAACTGTAAGCCCAAAGGTAAATTGTTTTTTGATTTCCCTGCCGGGATTGTTAGTGTTGGTAGCCCCGAAAATGTCCAAGGGAGGTTCATTATTGGGTTGCCTGTGGGCATGCCTTTTGGTGCTTCGCCAGTTGTTGCAGGGCTTAGCCAGAGGTTAATGCCATGTTTGTTAGCGAGTTGTTCTAGTGAATTTCTAAAGGTTAAAATTTCTTTTTTTGCACGTTCTACTTGTTCTTGGCTTATTGTATTTCCTTTCTCGATTAATTCAATAGTGCCTTTTCTGTAAAGGGGCTTAAAACTTTTTAGCCACTTAGAATGTACCTGAGCAAATTCCCAAGCGTTTAGGTTTTTATGGTGCTGATTTATTTGCTCAATATTTTCCATGGCTGGGATTTTTTTTATAGAAAATCCTGCCTGCTTTAAATGTTCTATTTGATTTTGAAAAAAATCAATCATTTCGGCATCTGCTTGCTGTAAATAGTTTCCTGTAACAATTCCAATTATAGGTTGAACTGTATTTCTTATTTTATAACTATCCCAGTTATTACACAACACTTGTGCCACTGTATTTACTCCTGAAATATCTTGTATAAAAAAACCAAGATGATCAACTGAAATTGAAAAGGGAATAACGCCATCATTTTCAATTCGTCCGAAAGAGGGTTTAAAACCCACAATTCCGCAATAGGCTGCTGGGCGAGTTATTGATCCAATAGTTTGAGTACCAATGGATAGTGGCATAATACCTGCGGCAACTCCTGCTGCAGAGCCACTGCTTGAGCCCCCGGGTGTGTGTGCCAAATTGTGTGGATTTCGAGTGGGGGCGGGTTCAAAATAAGCAAATTCTGTGGTTTGAGTTTTGCCTACAATTAATGCTCCTGCCACTTTTAGTTTAGTAACTAGCGATGCTTGCTCGCCTTTAAATAGATGTGATGGAAGTGCCGAGCCGGCTTTTGTTTCAAAGCCGTCGGTTAAAATAATGTCTTTTATGCCCACCAATACGCCGTAGAGTGGGGGGCGGTTTGCTTTGTTAGGGAATTTTTGTTGTAGTATTTTTGCTTCGGCAAGTAGCCTTTTTTCTCGCCCTTGTTCGGGCAATAGTGCATGGATTTCAGGATTAACCTGTTTAATTCTTTTGCATACCCCTTTTATATAGCCAGAAATATCTACGGTTTCGTCCCGAAGTTGTTCGGTTATAACCGAAATTTTTGTTTCTTCCGATGAAAAAAGTAAGTGCATAGTTTAATTATAATTTGCTTAGGGTTACTTATCCTGCAAAGGTAAAATATTTGGCTTTAAAACCAACTGCCAAAAACTAAATATAATTCTGACTCTTTAAAACAAGTTGCACATTTGGAGAAAATCCAGAGGCAATCCTGAAAATCTGTAAAAATATGAAACAGAAAACCCGTTGCCGGGATACGCAAAGGGCGCCAAATAAACATGAGAAGGTAAATGCCAATGGCCCAAAAAGAATGGAGGGGGTGAAAGCCAATACTGCAGCGGTGGGGGTCGAATACTGGCGTGGCCAGTAAATGGTCGATGTCCATTAGCATTGTGAGTAGCATTATAGCCCATGCTTTTAGAAATTGCTCTCGAAAAAAAATATAGGAGAGTAACCCCGGCGCTAGAAAGTGTAGTGAGTAATGTATGATTTCTTGCATCTACGGTATTAAAATTAGATAAAGTTAAATTAAGTAATTTACTTGGTTGTTTATATTGTTCTTATTTTTAGGATTTTATGTGTTTTTTGATTTAAAAAAACTTAATACATCTTAAAAAATAATGTATTCTTAAATTAAAATTTTATTTTCGCAGTTAATTTGAGTTTAGGCAATAGTAAATGTAAACTTTCTAATAAGCAAATCGAAACTGAATAAATATAAAAAATGAATTACAAACTGATTAATAATGCTACAGGCTGGCTAGTTTTTTTAATTGCCAGTACCACCTACTTGATGACCATGGAAGCATCGGCCAGTTTTTGGGACTGTGGCGAATTTATAACAACGGCCTATAAACTAGAAGTTGGACACCCCCCGGGAGCACCATTTTTTATGATACTTGGTCGCTTCTTTACCCTCTTTGCTGGCGGCAATGTCGAGCTGGTTTCTACCATGATAAATGCACTTTCTGCATTATCGAGTGGGTTTACAATTTTATTTTTATTTTGGAGTATTACCCATATTGCTAAGCGAGTTGTTTTAAACGGAGCAACCCAAGAGTTAGCACAAGGGCAGCTTATTGCAGTTATTGGAAGTGGGCTTATCGGTGCATTGGCTTATACCTTTTCCGATTCATTTTGGTTCTCGGCAGTAGAGGGCGAAGTGTATGCCATGTCTTCCTTTTTTACCGCAGTAGTCTTTTGGGCAATTTTAAAATGGGAGGCCGTTTTCGATGAAAAATATGCCAACCGTTGGCTAATCCTTATCGCCTATTTAATGGGGCTTTCCATAGGGGTTCACTTGCTTAACTTGCTTGCCATTCCTGCCATTGTTTATATTTATTATTTTAGAAGATACGAAGTCTCTCGAAACGGAATTATTTTAGCAGGGCTATTGTCTATTGCTATACTTGGGTTTACGATGCTTGGAATTATACAAGGAACAGTAATTTTTGCTTCTTGGTTTGAGTTACTATTTACCAATAGCTTTGGCTTACCTTATAATACAGGAAGTATAATTTTCCTACTAATGTTAGTCGGTGGGCTTATCTATGGTATTTATTATTCGCTTCAAAAGCGAAAAGCGATATTAAATACTGCCCTTACCGCAGTACTAGTAATACTTATTGGATACTCCTCGTTTGCCATTATTTTAATCCGCTCGCAAGCGGATACCCCAATGAACCAAAATGCACCGAACAATGTATTTGCCCTACTATCCTACTTAAACAGAGAGCAGTACGGCGACCGCCCGCTAGCAAAAGGGCAGTACTTTAATGCACCAATTGTAAAATACGGCGAAGGAAAGGCGACCTATATTCAAAAAGATGGGAAATATGTAATTGTGGACCATGCCACCACACGAGAATTTGATTCAAAATTCACGACCCTGTTCCCAAGAATGTACTCCGACTCCAAAAGCCCCAACCACGTGCAAGGCTACCAACAATGGACGGGTACATCAGATGCCGATTTCTATCAGCCCCAAACCAATGCCGATGGCGAAGTGGTTAAAAACAGATACGGCGAAGTACAGTACGACTACTATTCGCCAACAGAGCCACCCACTTTTGGGCAAAATTTAGCCTTCTTTTTCAAGTACCAATTAAACTTTATGTATATCCGCTATTTTATGTGGAACTTTGCAGGACGACAAAGCGATAAACAAACCCACGGTAGTGTGCAAGACGGCAACTGGATTAGCGGTATAAAATTTATTGATGCCATACGCCTTGGCAACCAAGACAATCTGACCTCTGCCATGAAAAATAATAAAGGCAGGAATGTCTATTACTTCTTACCCCTAATACTTGGAATTATTGGTATGATTTACCTATTTTCTGCCAACAAAACCTCTAAAAATTACTTTTGGGTAGTACTCCTTTTCTTTTTCTTTACAGGAATTGCCATTGTACTCTACCTGAACCAACCACCATTTCAACCAAGAGAGAGAGATTATGCCTACTCTGGCTCATTTTATGTCTTTTCTATATTTATAGGATTTGGCGTTGCTGGGATATACGAAATGCTACGCAAAAAAGCATCGCTTACCGCCAGTGCCGGAATTGCCGTACTACTAGCCCTCCCAATCCCTGCCATTTTGGTACAGCAAAACTGGGACGACCACGACCGTTACGAGCGATTTACGGCAACAGATTATGCTAAAAACTACTTAAACTCTTGCGACGAAAATGCAATAATTTTTACTAACGGCGATAACGATACCTTCCCACTTTGGTACATACAAGAAGTTGAAGGCTTCCGTACAGATGTGCGTGTAATAAACCTAAGTTACTTAAACACAGAGTGGTACATCAATCAAATGAAGAAGAAAGCATACAAATCTAACCCTGTGCCATTTAAACTAATGCCCGAGCAATACGGCCCAGGGGTACGAGAAATTGTATATCGAAACGAAAACCCTAATATATATATAACAGAAAAATATCAGGCCAACCGAGCCCAAATTGATACTGTGTATAAAGATTTATTTGACCGTTATTTCTTATTCTTAAAAAAGGCAGATTTTGAATCCAAAGATAAAAAATCATTCGATATTCTATCCAAAGGCTACACCGCACTTGCCCCTGAGCAATTCTACGGATTTGTTAAAAAACTAGAAGAACCTACCAATGTCGCTAAATTTGGGATTGATGCCAGCAGGGCAAAAACATACGCCAAGCAAGCCGAAAAAATGCTCATGAAAATCACCAAATCGCCTTTGCCGATAAAAACGTTAATGCAGCACATTACTAGCGAAGACCCTAAACTCAAAGTGAAAATGAGAGCAGAAGACCCTGCGGTAAATTACATGCCTGCCGACTTCCTACAAATCCCAGCCAATAAAGACAAAATAAAAGCCACCAAAACACTCACTGGGGCAGATTTAGATAAAGCACTACCTGCCATAAATTGGAATTTGAACAAATCCTATATCCGTAAGAATGAACTTATGGTGCTAGACCTACTTGCCCACAACGACTGGAAACGCCCCATTTATTTTGCAATAACCGTGGGCGGTAGTAGCTATATGAATCTTGAAGACTACTTTCAGCTAGAAGGCTTGGCGTACAGAATTGTACCAATAAAAACCAAAGGCAATGGCAGTGGCGACCGTGGGCGAATAAACACCGACATACTCTACGATAATATGATGAATAAATTTGTATGGGGCGGTATAGACACTAACAGCAAAACCATTTACTTGGACGAAAATAACCGCCGTTTCTTGCTTAACTTCAAAAATAGCTTTACCCGCCTAGCCGACCAGCTTATAGTCGAAAAGAAAAACAAAAAAGCAGAAGCAGTACTAGATAAATGCGTAAAACTATTTCCGAACGAGCTAAGTGCTTATGGATACTACGATATGCTAATTGCAAAATCATACTTCTCTATCAGAAAAAAAGATAAAGCCATAGCATTAATGCAAACCACTATCAAGAACCTGAAAGAAGAGTTTGCCTACTACTTATCGTTAAAACCACGCCACCTTAATACCGTAACTGACGACTTTGGAAGAACCGCAGCACTTACCCAAGAAGCCATACGAATATTAACAGCTAGTGGCGAAAAAGAATTGGCAAAAACAACCGCAGCATCAATAATAGAAATACTCGAAGCCCGGTATGGATACAAACAAACCATCAACAAATTGCAAGCCAATAATGGTCAATTTATGGCTTGGTATAGCTCGTTACAAGGCTCGGAACAGCAAATTGTATCCCTCTATATTTCTTTAATGGATACTGAAAACTAGAACATTACTTATTTTTGTAAATCCAAATAAATTTCTACTTTCGTAAAAAATAGTTATCATGATTAAGAAAAATTTAATTTACACCTTTATCCTTTTTATCCTTTTAGGGATAAATGCTTGCACACCAGAGGAAAACAAAGAAAACAACAATACAGATAGTTCTAAAACTGTTGTAGAAACAGATGTGAAAGACCCTGTGCTTAAAAAAATGGACTACGAAGCACCAACCGAACTCACTTATGGTGTTGATAGTCAGGACTATCTGTATGACACATTCTACCCTATTGGCTGGTCGGAAGATGGGCATTTTGCTTACGTATCTGAGCCGGCAGACCAGGCCACAGGCTATTATTTTTTTACTTTCGTAATTTTAGATACCAAAACTAACGAAATCGTTTGGACTTGGAAAATTGATGAAAAAGATGGACGTGAAGACAGTTCGGTATCAGCTATTTGGAAAGAAAAATACGAACTCTTTAAAAAGCAACTTAATGATTACCAAATAAAGCAACAAACAAAAATGACCATAGAGCAGTTTCCTGTAAAATCAGCTTCAGGAGAATATGAACAAGAAACCAAGCTAACCAAAACAAAAGACCCTTTTGGCTACGGATTTGATGTGATTGATAACGCAACTGTAAATTTAAAATCAAAAGATAAAACAAAAGGCGTTATAAACCAAAACTTAAAAGAAGAAGCCTATCTATCCCTCAGCGTATTAGGTTATGTAAAAAGCCCTTACCAAGAAAGAGTAGTTGTGTTTATTAAAAAAGAAATGCGTGGTTATGAAGGGCCACCAAATGTAATTTTATACCAAACGGCAGGTTGCAGCTAGATTAAGTATTTTTAATGTAAAGTTAGGTTTACTTATTGATACTCAATAACTAACAAAAACTAAATAAAGTTGTAATTTAAGACTAAAAATTAGAAATTAATTAACATTTGATTTTGAACTGTTGAAAAAAAAATCTAATTTTAGCTTTTATTTTATGAAAAGGTAATTGAACCTACCTATTTTACAAATAAAAACTAAAATTAAAAATACGAAAAACTATGCGAATACAAGATAACCAATTAAAAGGAGACAGTATAAAACAACCCGAGTGGACTAAAAACCATAGCGGGAAATTTAAATCCGGCTATTTAGATACTGTAATTGTACACTATACAGCAGGCCCTTTTGGAGCATCTTTGCGTACACTCAAAAACCCTAGGGCAAGAGCATCTGCACACGTTATTGTAGATAGAGATGGAACAATAACACAACTCGTCCCTTTTGATACCATTGCATGGCACGCTGGGCGTAGCTCATACAAAGGACGTTCGGGCTTTAATAAATACTCAATTGGTATAGAAATTGTAAACTCAGGACCACTTACCAAAAGTGGGAATGTTTACCGCTCTTGGTTTGGTAGTGCATACAACCCAAGCGATGTTATAGAGGCACGCCACAGGAATCAAACCCGAAAAAAATACTGGCACACCTACACCGAAGAACAAATACAAGCAGTAACAGAGCTTATCCAAGAGCTTATCGAAGAATACGGTATTAAGTACATTTTAGGACACGAGGAAATTGCACCTAAACGAAAAATAGATCCAGGTCCAGCTTTCCCATTAGAACGGCTCCGAAGCCAACTACTTGGCAATACACGCCACGAAGATGGCGAAGAAGAACTGCCTGAAAGTGGTCGAATTTCGGCAAGTAGCCTAAATATAAGAGCGACACCTAAAAATGGTCAAAAAGTGGCTTTGCCTCTTAAAAGAGGAACAAAAGTTAAAATTGTAGATGAGGCAGACGGGTGGTACAAGGTAACCGCAGAAATAGAAGGCTGGGTGCTAGGTAAATATGTTGAACACGAATAAACTTAATCGCTTTTATGCAAAAAATGTTTAGAAGATGGCTAATAACCATCGGTATAATAGTCTTAGTGTTAATCATTATCGGTGTACTTTACGAAAACGGAGTGCTCGATTTTGAGTGGCAAGGTCTTACCATGATTTTTGCCGCACTTGCCGCACCTTATACCATAGTAAAAAAATGGCTCGAAAAAGATAGCTATTCACAAGGCATAGAAGATAAGTACGAAGAGCTAAATCGCCAAGAAGTGAAACACAGAACTGAAACAGATATTGAGATTAAAGAAAAAGAACTCAAAATTGAAGAACTTGAAATTGAAATAAAAAATAAAGAGAAAGAAGTAGAACGCATCGAACACAAAAAGAAAGAAGTAAAAAAGAAAGTAGAACAGATGTCCTTAGACGAATTACAAGAAGAAGGAGCAAACTATTTCGGAAGTTAAATTAAGCCAACCAATTTAAAGTGAAAAAAATAATATTAATAGCCTTTTTAGTGATAACCTCAATAGGCTTTTCGCTAGCACAAAATTACCCTTTTGTTGTAAAACCATCTTACAGCCTGTCTATTGAGAAAAATAGCAAAGTATTTACTTTCCCTAATGATACACTTTGGATTTTAAAACACAGCCAATACAAAGTGGCCATAAGAAAAGCAAAAGAGTTAGAATTATCAGAGCAACAAATTACAGAATATAAAAGCCTTACAGAAAAATTAAAAACACAAAGTGCCGAAAAGGATAGTTTAATTGAAATTTATAAAAAAGATAGAGATTTCTACCAAGGCAATTGGGATACCTGTAAAAAAGACGTATTAAAAATTAATAAAAAAGGAAAACGACAACGCTTATACACGAAAATTGCAATTATAGGTGGAGTCGTTGGCACAGCCTTAGGCATACTTGTGGGGGCAATCTATCTTTAAAACAAAAACTAAAAAAATAAAATTATGAATAATTACATGGATGTTGTTCAGCATTTCTCTGACCACGCAAGCGAATACTGGCTCAGCGTATATTTTCCTATTGCTGTATGGTTGCTTATAGTACTTACATTTTTTATCCTGCTACTAAGGAAATACACCTTTGCTAACTGGACTAAGGAAAATCCCAACCCATACGCTGGCGAAACATTTAATATGCCAAGAGGTATATTTAGAGGCACACTTACACTTACACTACTTTATGTTGTTGTTATATTCGAGATGGTAAATATTAGAATTATTGGGCTAGAAGACGAGTTCCATGAGTTTATGGTTGCCTTCCAAATGATGATTGCCTTTTATTTCGGCTCTAAAGTTATGCACCATATTACCAGCAGCGAAAAATATAAGACTAAAATTGTTGCAGAAAATAGAGTACAAGTGCAGACAAGAACAAGCCACGGATCTTCAACAACATTTGAAGATAATGCATTTTCCCCAGGCGACCTTGATCAAGGACAAGGAGCTGATGAAGCACAAGGCTAAACTAAATATAATTTGAATATAATTTAAAATCCGTAAAATACTTTGCGGATTTTTTTTGCAGAAAATAAAACAATGAGCATAACTACAAAACGCGCTAAAAAAGTAATAGACTTAATCCAAAAAGAAGAACTAATTGCAGAAATAGGAAAAAGAATGATGCCTAAGTTTAACTTACCAAAGGCAAGACTAATCCCCTATAAAAACCCCTACAATGCCCAAGGACAAAAAGAAAGACTAGATTTCCTTAAAGAAAATCTAAGTAGTTCTATAAACTACCTTGCAGGTAAAAAGCAATTTGCCGAGCACGAACAACTAAAAGGAAATATTGAAAACTTTATAGGCATGGCACAAATTCCAGTAGGACTTTCCGGCCCATTGCTTGTAAATGGTGCAAATGCCAACGGCGAGTTCTTTGTGCCGCTTGCTACTACCGAGGGGGCATTAGTCGCCTCGTACAGCCGAGGCATGAAAGCCTGCCGAGAAAGTGGTGGTATTGCAACGGTCTGCGTAAACGAAGGCGTACAACGCAGTCCATTTTTCAAGTTCAATAATGTAGTTGAAATGGGCAACTTTGTAGCTTGGGTGCTTCTTCAAACCGACGAGTTTGACAAAATTGTATCGGCAACTAGCCGCTATGCCGAGCTGGACGATATGCGTGTAAATGTAGAAGGCAATAGTGTAATCCTTACCTTTGAATTTCTTACCGGCGATGCCGCTGGGCAAAATATGGTAACGATTTGCACTAGTGCGATATGCCAATATATCCTGAAAAATACAAATGTACAGCCAAAAATATGGTTCATAGAAAGTAACTATTCGGGAGATAAAAAAGCAACTGCCCTCTCTTTTTCAAACGTCAGAGGTAAAAAAGTAACCGCAGAAGTTATTTTGAAAAAAGAAATTATTGAAAATGTGCTAAAATCGACCGCCAAGGCAATGGCAGAATATTGGCAAAGCTCAACTTTGGCAGTAGTGCAAAGTGGCTCTATAGGGGCTCAGGGGCATATTGCCAATGGGCTTACTGCCCTTTTTATTGCCTGTGGGCAAGATGCTGCTTGCGTAGCCGAATCGGCAGTAGGCATTACACGAATGCAAATTTCTGGGCATGGCGATTTATATGTTTCCTTAACGATGCCTAGCATAATTGTAGGTACTGTAGGCGGTGGCACAGGCTTACCCACCCAAAAGGAGTGCCTCGAAATTCTGGACTGTTTTGGTGCAGGAAAAGCTAGAAAGTTTGCCGAAATTTGTGCTGCAACTGCAATTGCAGGCGAAATATCTATTGCCGCAGCAATTTCAGCAGGGCATTTTGCAAGTGCGCATCAAAAGTTGGGGAGGTAAAAGAAAGCGAATCATAAATTGGCAAGATAAAACCTAGTGCTTTTTCTTAGGTGCGGAGCGTTTTTCTTCTTTTATTTGGTAGCGGTAAACTTCATTGCCATTGGTATCGTAAAAAATAGAAGTTAAGATGCGTTCTTTTCGTAGCCCAGAGAGCTTAAGTAAGCCAAAGTTTTTTACATTTATAAGCGAACCTTCCACACGAAGTGGGCTTACCTCCGAATCATTTTTTCGGGCAGCATGCGAGGTTAATGCCGAAACTGTAATATCGTAAATTGTAGGTTTATTTGCACTTTTTAATACGTTAATTTCGGACTGGTGCCTATCGCCAGTAAGGAAAATTACATTTCGGATTTCATTAAAATGAATATAGTCAATAATTTCTTGCCGTTCGGCAGAAAATCCATAGTTATCGTAGGTTTCGTAAAGCCCGCAGGTGGTTAAAAATTGTCCCCCGATAACAATAAATTTAAAGGTCGCATGGCTTGTGCTGAGGTTGTCTTTTAGCCATTCAAGTTGGGCTTTGCCCAATTGTGTTTTGTTGTTTTCTTTTCTGTGGTTGGGTGTTCTGTAGGTTCTGTTATCAAGCATAAAAAAATCACAATCGCCCCAAGTAAAATAACTTATCGCTCCTTTTATATCGCCTACACCCATTGAAGGGTTCGCCCAAAAAAGGTCAAAGCCATTTAAGGTCTCATTTTTATTCCAGAAACTTCGGTCGCTATCGTTGGGGCCATAATCGTGGTCGTCCAATATGGCATAGTTAGGCATGCCTGCAAGTAGTGGTTGCATTTCTGGCAAAGAACGGGTGTGTGTATAGCGATGGAGTATCCCTGTTTTGGTATTCCAATCTGGCTCTCTGAGGTAAATATTATCGCCCAGCCAGACCATAAAATCGGGGTTTTTCTTAGGGATATTCTTGTATATTTCATAGTCGCCACCATAACCTTTGCCTGGGCGGTCATATTTTTTTTCATTAATATATGCACCACTTCCACAGGCAAAACTAAATTCTGGCGGGTCAGTTCGCCATTGCCAAAGTGCTAAGCTCTGAAATTTTGTGGGGTAATCCAGCTGTGTTTTTTTGTTGTTTATATATAAGGTGTAGGTATATTTATTGCCTGGGAGGATTTTATCTGCTAGTAATTTGGCTGTAAAGGCTTTGCCTTTTTCGGTTTTTACTGTGTTTGTCCAGAACTGTTTTTTAGGCTCGGCTTTGCTTCGGTACTGTATTTTTACGTCGGCAGCTTGTTTGGTTTGTACCCAAAGCATGGTTTCAAACATTTCGGAGTAGCCCACCATAGGGCCCGATTGCAGGAGGCTTTTCTGCGAAAAAGAGTTTAATGCCAAGAGGCTAAATAAAAATAAGAATGAAAGTTTAGATTTTATCATAGTATTATATTTTTGTTTTACAAAAAACGAACTAATTTTAGCTTTACTATTAGTGGTATTTAATGCCTTGAGAAAGAAAAAACGACTGATAAATAAATATCTGCCGTTTTATTCAAAAATCAAACGTACAAGGTTTTTTAACTGTACTCCACAGTATATTCAATATGTTCAAACTCAACATCTACAATGTCATCATACTCTTCTCCTGTTTCTTGCATATCCTCATCGTCGTCTGGGAAAAACCAGCGGATAAGGACTTTATGCCCGTCGTTTACCATGTCTTCAAGCTTGTACAAGATGTCTAAGATAACTTTGGAAGATGCTGTATTGAAATAGTCCATTTTTAGGGTAAAAACGGTTTCTTCAAGTGGGTCTTCTGCATAATCGTCCAGCCAGTTCATTACTGGATCGTAAAATTCTGCAACATCGGCAGGAAATGATTTTCCTGAGATTTCAAATTTGTTATTTTCTTTATCAAGAATAATTGTCGGAGTATCTTGATTTCCATCTTGTCTAATTGTAGTCATAATATGTATGCTTTGAAAAACGCAAAGTTTAGATTACAAATCTAAAAACTTTTTCTTAATAATTACAAACATTGTACCGACTTTGTTCGTATTTTAAACATTTTTTTTGTTTAATGCAATACTTTTAGGGTTTTACTCTTATATATCATTGATTTCCCGAGACCTAGCCGAAAACAGATGAGGTTCAATGGGTTTAAAAATATAACGAGCTTGGTCTAAAAGTAGCTCTGCGAGTGTTTTTGCCTGAATATTCAAATTTAGCAATTGAAAACCTGTTAGTTATTATACTTGTGCCGGCTAATTACTCTTTTTCTAGTTTTTATACCGGACTCTATAATATATATTGACTTAAATAATTTTTTTGTTCATTGAGGTTATTGTTTGGCTACTTTCTGTACTCTAAATTTTGTTTTGAGTGATTAAATTTATGAATAATTAAGTTTGGTTTACTTTATAAAGTAATTAAAACTATGCAAAGATATAATAATTTTAATAATCACCATAGTAATCGTAAATATAATTTAATATTAGAAGGTCTAATTGATTTTAAATATGAATAGTAATTATTCTTTGTGAAATTTAATACAAATTATTTATTTTGTGTAATATGTTTATTAATAGTTAAATATATCATAATTTTAAATATTTAAACGTAGTAATTTTGAATATTGTTTTTGGTCATTAAGTATTTTTTCAGCTTCAATTAAATCTTTATCTACTTTGAAACTTGATATTTGTTCACCGGTTTTAAAGAAGTATCTGCGGCAAATTTCCTTGTTTATTTCAGATTTAATAGCTTTTTTATTGGTTAGCAGTAAGTTTTTATTGTGGGATTCTAGCTTAGCTTTTACTTTTATAATATGGCTTTTAACCGCTTCATATTGCCCAGACTTTTTCAAGTGTTCTATCAGTAGGGACAGTTGTTTTTGATTTTCTGTTTGGTAAGTAAATTTATTTACATTTAAAAAACCCTCTAGTTTAAGGTAGTTCTTGTCTGTAATAGAAAACGTTTTTGGGTCTGTAACTTTTTTAAAATCAGATTGGTATAAGGTTACAAAATCGAACAAAAGTAGTTCGGAATAGAGTTGATTGACAAAGTCTGTTTTTTTGTTATCTACAAGAATATCAGGAAGGATACCGCCACCATCTAAAACTTTCCGCCCATTGCGTGTTTTAAACTCTTGCATTAAAGAGTCAGGGATATTTCCTACAGTGCCGTCTGCATTTCTGTGCGTGTAATCCAGCTCCTGTATGCACCTGCCGCTAGGAATATAATATTTTGCAGTAGTGATTTTTAGCTTTGTATTGTAACTCAAATCCCGAGTAACTTGTACTAGGCCCTTTCCGAAAGTCCGTTGCCCGACAATCACGGCACGGTCTAAGTCCTGCAATGCGCCAGAAACAATTTCTGATGCTGAGGCAGAATTGCCGTTTACTAACACTACGATAGGTATATCGGTGTCTAATGGGGCTGATGTAGCATCAAAATTTTTATTCCACTGGGAAGATTTACCTCTCATGTTTACAACATTGTTGCCCTTATCCACAAATAAATTTACAATCCGTACTGCTTCTATAAGTAATCCCCCTGGGTTGCCTCGTAAATCTAGCACTAGCTTTGTCATTCCACTGTCCGATTTTAGTTTTTTAAAGGCAGAACGGACTTCGCCAGAGGCGTTAGGGCGAAAGCCGGCTAGTTTTATATAGCCGGTATTTTGGCTTGTCATTCCAAAAAATGGAACATTTTTAAGCTCTACCTTGGCACGTTTTACCTCTTTATATATCGTTTTTTTTGTACTGCCTTGTAGAATTTTTAGGGCAACAATGCTTTCTGGCTCGCCTTTTAGGTTCTCTTTTATTGCGTTTGCTTTTTCTTTTTTTACAGCATTGCCATCTATTGATAAAATAATATCCCCGGCCATTAGCCCTACTTTGTGTGCTGGCGAGTTTTCGTAAATTTCGGTAATTAGCAGTTGCCCATTCCTTTCAATAATAGTTGCTCCTATCCCGCCATACGAGCCGGTGGACATGAATGAATAATCTTCGATTTTAGATTCTGGATAATAGACCGTATAGGGGTCCAGTTTGGCAAGCATTTGGTCAATGCTTGTTTTTACAACTTCGCCAGCCGACACGTCATCAACGTGCACTAGGCGTATATCTCGAACAATATCATGGAATATAGTTAGGTTTTTGGTGAGGTAAAAATCGTCGTCGTCGTCTAAAATAGTGTACGAACTAAGTGTTCCTATTAATAAAATTGCAATGAAAATTAGTAGATTTTTTTTACTTTTGTATTTTGCTTTCATTCGTTTTGTTTTACTGATAAGTGAATCCTAATAAATATACAAAAATCAAACCAATTTAAGGCTACTTTTAATTTTAAAATGCCAACATTATTAATTCATTTTTTTTTGACATCAAATTTTTCAAAATATTTTCCACAACCTGCCGATAGTATTACCAACAATAACTACTCTTGCATTTTGCTCCCTCAAAAGCAGAAAAGTGCCAAGGTGGCTAATTTCTCGTGGTATTCGGATACGATAAAAACGCCTTTGGAAGTAAACGGCTTTAAAAACGATACTTTAACCGTAAGAAGTATGCAGGCAGCTGCCCCAATTGCCTCTAAAGGGTTGGGAAAACAGGGGGGGCTAAACTGGGAATTGCCAATAATTATACTGTTATTTATTATTGTTGCAATGATTAAGTTTTTTTATAAGACGCATATCAGCAAACTATTTACGGCTTTATTCAACCCACTAGTGGCAGAAATGCAGCAGCGAGAAAACCGTTCTAATATAGCCAAAATATTGCTTAATCTTAGTTACTATCTTGCCACGGGGCTCTTTCTTACTTACCTTTATCCGCTTACTATTGGGAGGCCGCAACAAAACTCATTTTTATTTTTTTTATTGATAAGTAGCTTAGTTGCCCTATTTCATGCCGGGCATTACAGCCTAAACTTTGCACTAGGCTTTGTTTTTAACAAAAAAAAATTAGCAAAGCAATACAACACCATAATTAGCACTTTTAATCAGGCACTAGCTATAATCTTGCTACCGATAGTTACATTCTCACTTTATGGTCCTGAATTGTTTCGGAATTATGTACTTTGGTCAGGACTTATATTAGGGCTAATATGGCTGGCTATTAGGATTTTACAAATGAGTAAAGTTTTTTTTAAAGAAGATGTTACAATATTGCATCAAATTTTATATCTTTGCACTTTGGAAATAATGCCCTTTTTGCTAACGCTTAAGTTTCTTAAAGTGCTTATTATCAACTAATAATAGAATTAATTTTAAATTATTCTGAACCAATAAAAGAATAATTTTGAAAAATTAACATAAAAAGCATCTAATTGTGAAAATTAAAAGAATTTTAGTTTCCCAACCAAAACCATCAAATGGACGTTCTCCTTATTTCGATTTGGAAGAAAAATACAACGTTAAAGTCGATTTTCGGCAATTTATCGAAGTAAAAGAAATTAATAGTAAAGAATTTAAGTCCAGTAAAGTAAATATTGCCGATGCCACAGCAATAATAATGACAAGTAAAACGGCGGTAAACAATTTTTTTCGTATCTGTAAAGAAATGAAAGTGCCTGTTTCGGAAAAGCTTAAGTATTTTTGCATGTCCGAAGCCATAGCCCTCTATTTGCAAAAGTACATTACTTACAGGAAAAGAAAAATATTCTTCGGCAGTCGTACTGTGGACGATTTGATAGTGGTGCTCGAAAAGCATAAAAAAGAAAGCTTTCTTTTGCCTTTGTCGGAATCTCACAACCCGGAGTTACCCGAAAAACTAACGGCCAATAAAATAAACTACTCAAAAGCTATTTTATACAAAACAGTAAGTAGCGATTTGTCTGATTTAGAGAATGTTGATTATGATGTTTTGGTCTTTTTTAGCCCGCTAGGGATAAATTCGTTATTAGAAAACTTCCCCAAATTTAAACAAAATGGCACCGCCATTGCCTCTTTCGGAAACACAACTGCAAAAGCGGTAGAAAATGCAAGCCTGCGGCTTGATATTGCAGCACCAAATCCGCAAGCTCCCTCGATGACGAAAGCTATAGAAAATTTCATTAACCAAAAATAAACATACAAGCTTGCTCGTAAAAAGATTAAAAAGTAAAAAAGAAATTTCTCGGTTGTTTACAGCTGGGAAATTTCTCTTTGCAGGAAATCTAAAAGTGAAAATACGAGTGCTTGAAAAAAATGAAGCGGTCATTTTTTTTGGTGTTTCAGTACCTAAAAGGCTTATAAAGAAAGCCGTTGTTCGCAACTTGCTAAAACGAAGAGTCCGAGAGGCCTTTCGCTTGGAAATTAAGCCCTTATATAAAAAACTGCTTGATAGGAATATACCAATAAGTGTCCTGTTTATTTATTCTTCAAGTAATGCCCTGCCTTATCCGGAAATAAAAAAAGACTTAGTTTTACTGCTACAAAAAATAGAGCTTCACCTTTTTACTGCTGATGGAGAAGATTAAAATCATAAACCACACGCCGCAGAAAATCTAGCGAGTTTGTACTGTTTTTTGCACCAATTTTTTGCTCAATAATGGAGGCCGTTTCACGCACCAAATTAGCAGCCTGTGGCGAGGAAATGTTTTTATTATAATGCCTTAGTACGTCCATAATTGTTTTAATATCAGTTTCATCTAAATCGGCAGACCCTTCAAAATTGAGTTTATAATCTTTTGGGGTTTCAACATAAATTGTCTTATTAAGATTGCTCCGAACCTTAAGGCTTATTACACTTGTTTTGGCCACCATATCCCCAAAACGCTGCCCTTTTCCATTAATAATAATTGTAATAACTGCCAAAGCCCCCGATATAAAAAAGATGTCAATCAACCGAAACATCCAGCGGATGAGGAAGTTACCTGCATTAGGTGGCGTGCCATCTATTTTAACCACCTGTATTTTTAATATTTTTTTGCCTAGGGTTTGTCCGTGCATTACAATCTCAGAAACCAAAGTATAAAACATCAGTGGAAACATAACAAACATAATTGCAACATCTTTATCTCTGTATGTTACTAGCCAGTCTATAAGGGCTACCATCGCTATAAAATAGATGAGCATGATTGTACTATCAATAATAAAAGCAAGTAGGCGTTCGCCAACACTAGCTAAATTTTGGTTGATTAATACATTTTGGCTGGTCTGTATGCTTATTTTTTCCATTTATTGGCTTAAAAGTAGTTTAGAAAATTGTTCAATAACTAAATTTTTATTATGATTTTTTTGTAGGTAAACTTGCCCATTTTTTGCCATTTCTAGGCATTGCTTTTTGTTATTAATTAAGGTCTCAAAACTTTCGTAGAAGTTTTTTATTTCATTATTGGCACAAAATCCAAAATTATAAGTTGTAATTATATTGTCCGGATTTACATTGTAACTTAAAACAGGGCACCCACCTGCAATTGCCTCTGCCATTGTATTTGAGAATCCCTCGGTATAAGATGTAATGGTGTAAATTTGTGCTTGCTTATAAATTAAGCCTATTTTATCAGGCGAAATATAAGGAAGATATTTTATATTTGAAATACTTTTTATGGATAATACAATTTGCTGCCCAAATTTTTGGTGTTCCTTTACCACAGGAGCAACCATAGTAAAATGTTCGTTAGGATATTTTTTTGCTAAATCTAATAGAACCTCAGGTTGTTTCACTGGGTCCAGCCGACCTATCCAAAGCGTTCCGCTTTTACTTTCTTTATTTTGAGTTGTGATTTCAATTTCTGATATATTAGGAATTAAAGCGTTTGCCTGCCGCCCTCTATTTTTCTCGAACAAGCGGTATTGATGCTTGGACTGTACGGTAATGTATCGTGCTGTTTCATAGGCAAATGGCATTGCTAATGCCGTTGCAAAGCCTGACATTCTTTTTAGCGAGTTAAAATCCAATTCTGAATCGCTCGCCACCATATATAATATTTTTTTTCGTAAGAATACTTTTTGAAAAAAAATACTTGCTGCCGTCCCTACATCGGCAGAGCGGTAGATGTATAAATCTGCATCAGCTTTTTTTACCGCCTTTATTAATTTACTAAAACCAGAAAACCGACCTTCCGAGAGCTCAAAAGATTTTAGGACACGTATGCCTTGCAGTATTACATCGTCTTTTTGCCCAAAATCAGCAACAATGCAAGATATTTCAAACTCTGATTTTTCCGACAACCCTTTTACCAAATAATAGGCTTGCCGCTCGGCACCACCAGCAAACTTGGCATGTTGGCTATCGAAATAGGCATAAATACGAGGAATTACAAAGCAAATTTTCACCGCAGAATTTTAGCAAAGGAATAATAAAAAAACTCAGAATAGTTATCCTGAGTTTTTTAGTTTTACGCAAAACCCTTTAAAGGATTTTACCTTTTATTTTAAAAGCAACCAGTACTCTAATTTTTTACCTTTAAATTTAATACCCTTGCTTCTAAACTTTTTTAATTGTTTTTCAGCAGACACTCTATACTCATAATTCCCGAGTGAAACACGAGTCCAACCATTGCTTTTACGCATAATGGAGATAGGGTAACCTTTGTCTTTATAGAATTTGGTTACATTTTTTGCCCAGCGAATATCTTTATAACTCCCGGCGATTACGTAGAATTTCTTTTTCCCTTTTTTCTTCAAATCGGCATCAGATACTTTTTTCACCTTACCGTTATCAGCATCTTCCATTACAGATTCAGTCCCTTTGGAGTTGTCCACTACCGTTACTTTTTTAGTCGTATCTGGCACATATACTACCTTCACAACCGTATCGGGAGCAACTGCTGGTAGCGAGTTGTTGTTTACTACATTCCCTTTGTCTTTTGGTGTAATTTTAACATCTTTTCCGTGGCAGGACATAAATAAGGTTAGTGCTACTGCGGCAATAATGAAAGCAAATTTTTTCATCAATTTTAAGTTTTTATTAATAATTAATTTTTTATACTATTGGGCAACCCAATACAATATTTACAAATATACAATTTAGATAACAAATTGTAAAATATTCCACAATTTTAAAACTTTTTATTGAATTTTGATAATTTTGTAACAGTTTTTAATTAAAAAATATAAAATAAAATGTAAATTCATATTTTTATGATAATTTGGCAATATATTATAGATTTTTTCGACCTGTTTTTTCCAAAATCATGTATTACCTGTGCTACAAATTTAGTGCAGCAAGAAAATATCTTTTGCACAGAATGCCTATACGATATTCCAAAAACAAATTTTCATAAAATTAAAGACAACCCTGTAAGCATTCTTTTTGCAGGTTTAGTAAAAATAGAATACGCATCAGCTTACTTTTTTTACAGAAAAGGGAGTAAATATCAGCAAGCCATTCATAAATTAAAATATAAAGGCATTCGAGATTCAGGCGTAGAGTTGGGCAAAAAGTATGGCTCGGAGCTAGTAGGCTCTCCGTTTTCCGAAATTGATATAATAATACCAGTACCCTTGCACCCAAAACGATTTAAAACCAGAGGCTACAACCAAAGCGAAGCAATAGCCGAAGGCTTGGCAGAAACAATGCAACTGCCCTATGATTTTACATCAATAATAAGAGTAGTAAATACGGAAACTCAAACTAAAAAATCACTCTCCGAAAGGCGAGAAAACGTTAGCTCTATTTTTGAAATAAAAGATTATAAACACTTGCACAACAAGCATATACTACTTGTTGATGATGTAATTACAACAGGTTCTACACTTACCGCTTTGGCGGAAACTTTACTAGCAGTATCGGGCGTAAAAATAAGCATTCTTGCACTCGCAGTAGCTTTGGGCGATTAAAATAACAACTAAAATAGAATAAGTATGAAACTAAAAATAATGATAAGCACACTGTTACTACAGGTTGCTTTTTCTCCCCTCTTATTTTCACAACAACTTACTCATAGTAAGGATAATGTAGATGTTTTAAATTATACAATTAACCTTGATATGACAAATATAATCGAAAAAAAAATATCAGGAAGTACAGAAATAACATTTCGCCATTTGGCGAACAAGCAAAAAGAACTTGTGCTAAATTTAATTGATTTTAAAATCACAAAAGTACTTTTAAATAAAAAAATAACAGCCTACACCTATAGTAGA
>CAMZKQ010000271.1 GCA_947311265.1 uncultured Chlorobiota bacterium
AGAAAAAGAGATTACTTTTACCTGCAAATAAAGATAAAAATATCAGAAATGAAAATTTTAAAATGGAAAACAAATTACCACAACTTTTTTTTATAGATTTGGACGGCACTTTACTCAACGCTAAAAAAAAAGTGAGCGATGCCGATAAGCACTGCTTAAAAGAAATGGGCAAGCAAAATATTTGCCGAGTAATTGCTACTGGGCGGTCGTTGTTTGCCTGTAACGAGGTGCTAAAAAGCGATATTGAAATTGATTACCTTATCTTTTCCAACGGTGCAGGAATTATAAATTGGAAGGATAAAACTTTGCTTTACGATAAATATTTGTCGCAAAAAGAAACCATCGAAATCGTTGAAAAACTTTCGGATTTAGAAATTGACTTTCAGGTAAGGCAAAAAGTACCCAATTCGCATAAATATTTTTACCGCAGGTATTTTCGCCATAATCCAGATTTTGATAGGTTGAACCGAAAATATGCCAACTGCGTGCGAGAGTTGAAACAGCTAAACCAGCTACAAGAATCGGCACGAGTAATTACTATTGCACCTACTGTTGAAACTTTTGAGTTGCTTAAAACCGAGTTTAGCCAATTTGAAATAACACGGGTAACTTCGCCCATAAATCACAGGTCGGTCTGGACAGAAATTTACCCCAAAGGGGTAAATAAAGGCACAGCTTGTGGCTTTTTACTTTCAAAACTAAATCTAAAATTTGCCACTACTGCTGGCTTAGGCAACGATTATAATGATATTGATTTTCTTGAAAAAGTAGCCTCCCCTTTTGTTGTTGCAAACGCTCCACAGAGCATGAAAGAGGAGTATAAAATAACGGTTACAAATAATGAGTCGCCACTTTCTGCAATTTACAATTACTTTTATTGATAAAAAGAAGAATTTGTAACAACAAATTCTAACTTTGTGGCTTCAAAATTAAAACCCAAAAATGGCAAAATTTAATCCCCAATACCACAGCACAATTCCCCCCGAAGAATTTATACGCACAAAAGCTGAGTTTTTGCCTATGGGCAAATGCCTTATTAATCCCGATTACGACGAAACCGGGACGGCCCAAATTGTGGTGGAACGCATACACCCCGGGCGAGAAATTACCGTTGGCGTATATATTATCGACCTCCTTTGCGAAGGTATTATTGATACTTTTTTCCTGTTCAAACAGAATAAATTTAAACTCATTCATGAGCTAAAAGAAGGCGGAATGGAGGATTTGAAAAGCTGTAGTTACGAACTGGCACACAGTATTATTTACGGAGCATCAAAATATGCCACTTCAATTGGCTTGCTCGATTGTGCTGATTTTGAGCTAACTAGGTATATCTTGAAAGATGAAAAAACAGAACTTGCGTGGCAAGAAGTGGAATTTGGACAGGATAATCGCCCGTTGGTTTTAGTGTTTGAAGACGACGATAAGAAAAAATTAATTCAGAAACTATCCCAAACCATTGGGCGAGAAAATTTTGATATTATGGATACCGGAGGCAACTTAATTGAAACCTCAAAAGCAGATAACAAAAAACTACAGACCTTATTAGCAGCCAGCTACGATATTTTTGATTTTCGTTCTGCGAACGAAATTTTAGAGCTGCAAAACGAAATTTTACCTGCCGATGATGCCATTCTAATCCTCACAGCTATTTCCAGTTTCCAAGACGGCAGCAGCGAGGCTTTTGCCCTTGGGCGTGAGTTGCCCGAAACCGTACAAGCCCGGATTTTAGAGTTCCTGTTCTTGAAAGCCTTATACGAAAAGAAAAATGAAAATTTTGAATTAATTGATAATGAATTATTTACAAGAGTGCTGGGCAAGAATAAAATGCCTTCGCCTTTTGATATTCCGAAAGGGAAAATTAATTATGGAAAACAAAAAAATACAGAAGAAGACTTATTTGCAGAAAAAACGGCAAAGGAAATAAAGCAACTTTTTGATACCGCAACTAGTGCAAATGATTTTTTTGCAGACTATAAAGCAGTAACAGAAAAAAATATTGAAGACATTTATGCCGAAGCTACACTTTATAATATAGCGATGGGATATTTGCAAAAAGCACAGCAATATTTTGATGCTTTGGAGAAAATAAATATCTTTTACAAAGTAGGTAATGAAATTTTTTCGGCACTTATGGACGCAAAATTAGAGTATATTTCTTAACAAGACTCTATTTTTATCAAAATAATTTAGCCTAGCTCAGTATTAAATAATTTGCAAATAACTGAAAATCAACGAAAATAAAATAAATTTAGTCCACAAGTGGTAGCTGTTCGTAAAAAGAGTAAAATTTATTTTGCAAATCAAACAGATTTTTAGATATTTGTCTTTTAAAATAATACCATCTAATTTTTTTATCTATGAAAAAAAGACTATTTTTTAGCCTATTAGTAGTTATTCTATTTTCCGCTAATAGTAAAAATGCTTTTTCGCAAGAGAAATATAATGTAATCCCTAAGCCTGATAAGATTGGAATTTACGAGCATCTAGGAGCAACATTACCAGATGTTTATATGATTAATAATGCCGACTCTTCACGAGTAAATATTAATGATTTAATTGATAAGCCAACAGTCTTTTCTTTTATATATTACTCTTGCCCAGGGCTTTGTAGCCCATTGCTAGGCGGATTAAGCGAAGTGATTGAAAAAACAGACATGGTACTTGGTATTGATTACCAAGTGATTACAATTAGCATGAATGCTGATGATAGGCCTTCGCTAGGAAAAGCTAAAAAGAAAAACTATGTTGATGCTATTAAAACAAAAAAAATATCGGAAAAAGATTGGATTTGGCTCACTGGCGATAGTGCAGCAATTGCAAAAATAACAGATGCTCTTGGGTTTAAATTTAAAAGAGATGGTAAAGATTTTGCCCATGCAGCAGCAATAATGGTGGTAAGCCCTAAAAAGAAAATTACCCGTTATCTAAATGGTACTTACTTTTTAGAATTTGATTTAAAAATGGCTATTGTTGAAGCTGCCGACGAAAAAGTTAGCCCTACTATTAATAAGGTGCTAAAATTTTGTTTCAGCTACGACCCAACTGGTAAAAAGTATGTAATGAATATAACACGTGTATCTGCATCACTTATTTTAATATTTGCAGCTATATTTCTAGTATTCATGATATTCGGAAAAAAACGAAAACGAAAGTTCGGGTCAAGTAAATAAATTTATTTACTTGTTACTTTTAATTAAGACAAAAACATACAAATAGCTACATAGCTTTTATATCAATTATAAGAAACACTTTAATTTATTAATACAAAAAAATGTCTCACGAAACACATTTAAACTTCCTTCAAGACAAAAACGGGAAAACTGGAATTTGGGCTTGGCTGTTTACGATAGACCATAAACGAATTGGGCTAATGTATATGTATGCAATTGGCTTCTTTTTTACTGTTGCCATGCTACTTGGTCTATTGATGAAAATTGAACTCATCGCCCCAGGACAAACGATTATGGGACCTGATTTATATAACAGGGTATTTACACTTCATGGGGTAATTATGATATTCCTTTTCATCATACCAGGTATTCCCGCTGTTTTTGGTAACTTCTTCTTACCCATACTCTTAGGTACAGACGATGTCGCATTTCCGAGGCTAAATACCTTTTCTTTTTGGCTTTATGTTATAGGGGCAATATTTGCCCTCTCAACACTCATTTTTGGCGAATCTGCCGATACTGGCTGGACATTTTATGCCCCCTACAGTGTAAAAACAGGCACAGACGTTACCACTACTGTATTTGCAGCATTTATCTTAGGCTTCTCGTCCATCTTAACAGGACTAAACTTTATAGTAACCATACACCGCCTACGTGCCAAAGGTATGGGCTGGTTTAGAATGCCACTTTACGCATGGTCCACATACGCCACAGGTTGGATTCAATTACTGGCTACGCCAGTAGTAGGAATTACACTAATGATGGTCATTGCAGAACGCTTTTTTGGCATCGGTTTTTTTGACCCAGCACTAGGCGGAGACCCCATTCTATACCAACACTTATTTTGGATTTATTCTCACCCCGCAGTATATATTATGATACTTCCGGCCATGGCAGTAATGTCAGAAATTATCCCCACATTCTCTAGAAGACGAATTTTCGGCTACAAATTTATTGCCTTTTCGAGTATGGCCATTGCCTTCGTTGGTTACTTTGTGTGGGCACACCACATGTTTACCTCAGGCATGAGTGGCGAGGCAAAAATTATATTTTCTTTCCTTACATTTATCGTAGCTATACCTAGTGCAATAAAAGTATTTAACTGGTTAGCCACTATGTACAAAGGCTCCATCGAACTAAAACCACCTATGCTTTACGCATTAGGATTTATATTTCTATTTCTAATAGGCGGCCTCACAGGGCTTGTAAATGGTGCTGTTGCCACAGATATCCATGTACACGACACCTACTTTGTTGTAGGGCACTTTCATTATGTAATGTTTGGTGGTACTGGCTTTGGCTTCTTTGCAGCTATGCACTACTGGTACCCTAAAATGTTCGGTAAAATGTATAACCATAAAGTCGCCACTATTGCATTTTGGATTATAATGGTCGGCTTTAATACCCTTTACGGACTAATGCTTGTAATGGGAATGCAAGGATTACCAAGACGTTACTATGATTATCCAGAGGAATTTCAGCTCCTTAATTCCATATCTTCCGTGGGGGCAATAATACTTGTAATAGGGCTTGTACTAATGTTTGTGAACCTAATCAGGGGCTCTAGAAAAGGAGAGCCAGTAGGAATGAACCCTTGGGGAGGGCTTACTTTAGAGTGGAAAACTCAATCGCCACCAATTCTTCATAATTTTGATTTTGAACCTGTTATAACCGAAGGCCCTTACGAATATCACAGGCATGATAACCCGGAGTTATACAAAGATGAGGAAAATTCAGAAGAGGCTTAAAACAAAATTAAAATCTAAACTTTACAAAAAAACAAATAATTATGAGTTATGTAATTAGGCGAGACGATGAAGCATCAAAACTAGGAATGTGGTTATTCCTATTTACCGAGCTACTACTTTTTGGTGGACTATTTTTGGTGTATTCTATCTATCGTTTCATGAATCCAGAAGCATTTACCCAAGCTGCACACGAACACCTAGACGTAGTAATGGGAACAATAAATACAATTGTACTGATAACCAGTAGCTACACTGCAGCAGTATCAATAACTGCAGTGCAGAAAGGCAAAATAAAGCTG
>CAMZKQ010000272.1 GCA_947311265.1 uncultured Chlorobiota bacterium
GTGTCCTGTTCAGTTCACTTTCGCCTTTTTGCTTGTAGTAAACTGTGCTTCGGCTGATTTTCAACAGTTTACATTGCCTTGCCATACTCAGTTTTCGGGCTTTTTTGTCCGTAAGGGCAAGCCGTTCCTGAGGGCTTTTATCTACGACAAGGCGTTTTTTAAAAAATCTATTTCCACTTTTTGCTGACCGATAATCTTATAAAGTTTGTCTTCTTTTTTCTTTTCAGCGGTCTTTTTTTTAGACTTTTCTGCTTCAAAAACCGTCGAGGCGGCAGACAGAAAATCTTGTTTCCACTTGCTTACCTGGCTCAGATGCAGGCCGTGCCTTTGGGCGATTTCGCTCATCGTTTCTCGCTCCGAAAGGGCTTCCAAAACTACTTTGGTTTTGAATTTGGCATTAAAATTTCTTCGTTTATTCATGGGTTAAATATAGTGCTTTTATTTAACTTAGGTCGCTGTCCGAATTTTGGGGGGAATTATAATTTTAGACAATACCGAAAGCCTTTCGGTAAGTAAATTCATTATAGAAAATGAGCGTGCCGACCGCAAGGAGAGCATAAAAGATTGGAAAAATATAAAAAGAAAAAGCCCAAACGGCACAAGCCGTATGGTTTCAAGTACATTCAAATCCCTTAAAATATCATTGATTATTGCAATAACCAGAGCAATAGCCCCTAGCAAGGAGGATAAAGCACCATCTCGCTTTCTGAAAGTTGCCCTAAGCACGCCTGTAACTGCATATAAAATACTAATGGCTGCATAAACGACCATTATCATAAAGGTATAGCTAAGTATTTTGGTCGGTAAAACAAGGCTTATGCTTATCATTACAGCCCCTATAATACCCATTATTTTCATGAATTTTACAGAAATTTCTTCTTCAAACAAATAGGCCAAGAAAAGAGCAAAGAAGATGGCTCGGGTATAATTACTAATATAATTGATTTTAACTAGCCAGTGCCAACTAAAATTAGGGAACAGGTTTAAAATAATAAATTCGCTAGTAACAAACGTAAATAGTGCAGTAGCCAGCATTACAAAAGCAAAAAATAGAGTCGTTTTAGCTTTTGGGCGAATAATAAATAACCCAATATGGTAAAGCCCAATAATGAGCATTATCCCGATTAAAAAAATATCAATCCCTTGGGCTTTCTTATTTTCGTGGGCAATATGCGAGGCATTGCCGATACTTATGGATTTACCCATGCCCCCTTTTTTGTGGCAAAAATTACTGACTTGCACAATTAGTTCGGTAAATTCGCCTTGCGTTTTAAAATAATATTCTCTGGACGACCATTTGGGAGTCATCTGCTCAAAACTTTCCCCAACCTTGCCATTTTGGGCAACTAAATTTCCGTTAATCCAGAGTTTATAGGCAGTTTCAATTCGGTGTATAGAAATGCCCAATAGCTTCTCTTTCTCGTTGTTTTTGATAAGTAGCCGGTAAGTAGCAAACGTTTCTGCCGGGATTTTTTGCCCTGCAAGCTCGCTGCTGCCCCAAAATGAAGGCACTTTTATAAATGCTTTTTTTGGGGGGTGCTAGCAAAATCTTTTGGCGAGAGTAACTGCTGGTGATAAAATTCCCATTGCCCAGAGAGTAAAAAATCGGTTTCAGAAATATCTAATTTGGACAAATCAAAAACCCCATTTTTTGCATACGGAGTGGCTTGTTGCTGGGCAAATAGATGGCTAGCGGCAAGAATAAATGTTATAAAAACAAAAACTATTTTTAAATTCTTTTTCAAATTAAAAGGACGTATAAAACTTTATTTTAATATATTGAAAAACCCTTATCAAAGTGATTAAAAATAATTAGTAAAAGCACAAAAAACAAGTTTACAAATTATTAAGCAATTTGGCAAGTTATTTTAGAGTAAATAATTGGGCAAACCTTTCTTTATTTATATTTTGTAGCCATTTATAAAAGTATGGACTATGAGCTAAATAATAATTATGAAATTTGTTAAAATAAATTACAAAAATAGGATTGCCTATATTACACTTAATCGCCCCGAAAAACGAAATGCACTTAATGGTGAGTTTGTTCAAGAGCTAAAAGCCGCTTTCGCTGATGCCGAAAAATCGGAACAAGTAAAAGTCATTATCCTACAAGCCGAAGGGGCGGCATTTTGTGCTGGGGCAGATTTGCTCTACTTACAGCAATTACAAACCAATACTTTTGACGAAAATTTGGACGACTCAAAATCTCTTGCCCAGTTATATAAACAAATTTACTTGCTAAAAAAAGTAGTTATTGCACAGGTAGAAGGGCATGCCATAGCAGGCGGGGCAGGTTTGGCTACGGTGTGCGACTTTGTGTTCCCTGTACCCGAAGCAAAATTTGGTTACACCGAAACCGCCATTGGTTTTGTGCCAGCCATTGTAAGCATATTTTTGCTACGCAAAATAGGGGAGGGCAGAGCGAAAGAACTCTTACTAACAGGTAAAATTATTTCCGCACAAGCGGCAAAGGACAAAGGGCTTGTAAATTTTATTGCCGCTAAAAACGAGATTGCTAAAGCAACTCAAAAACTAGCCAATCAGCTCATTGAGCGTACCTCGGCGGATTCTTTGCAAATTACAAAACGGCTCATTGCCGATGTCCAAAGTTTGCCCATAAAATCTGCCATTGAGCTAGCGGCACAAACCAATGCAAAGGCAAGAGCAACTAAGGATTGTAAAAAAGGAATTACTGCCTTCTTGGCAAAAGAAAAAATAACTTGGTAGCCTGTTTCGGAAATTGGGGCTCTATTTCGTTAGGTTGTTTTGCCACCTACTTTCTCGCCATTGCTGCTGCTCTTCTCTGGAGAGGAAACTCCAAGCCACAATTCTGCTTGCTTTATTGCCCGTTCCCAATGGGATATGTTTAAGCTGGGCGATGCCAATTTTATCCAAAAGTTTATACACACTTTTGAGTTTAGATTTTTGGGACACCAAGGTCGAAAACCAGTAAATATTTTTAGCGAAGAGTTTGCTCTCTTCAACCATATTTTTAATAAAAATATACTCGCCCCCCTGATATACCAGCTCATTGCTGATGCCTGAAAAGTTGAGTTCGGCTTTTTCTACCCTTTTGCCAGAAAGGTTTTTTACTTTTCTTCGGCTGCCCTTTTGAGCCTCTTCAAGCGAAGCATGAAAAGGAGGGTTGCATAGCACCACATCAACTTTATCCTCTTTAGTTATAATTCCTTGAAAAATATGTGTTGGATTTTTCTGTAAGCGGCATTCAATTTTACCGGGCAATTGTGGGTTAGATTTTACTATTTGCTGTGCCGAGTTAAGCGATTTTTGGTCAATATCCGAACCAATAAACTGCCAGCCATATTCTGTAACCCCAATAATTGGGTAGATGCAGCTAGCCCCAACCCCAATATCTAAGCAGGTTAGTTTATCCCCTAAGGGGATTTTTCCAAAATTGCTTTGTCCTAATAAATCTGCAATGCGGTGGATATAGTCTGCCCTTCCGGGTATTGGTGGGCAGAGGTTTTCAGTTGGGAAATCCCAGCTTTTTATGCCATAATAATGGCTTAGTATTGCCTCATTTAAAAACCTAACGGCAATAGGGTTGGAAAATGCAATGGATTGCCCACCCAATTTATTCGTAATGATATAGTGCTTTAACTCTGGTTTAGCAAGCGTTAGTGCGTCTAAGTCGTAGGGTACTCTGTTTTTATTTCGGGGGTGCAATCTTTCTTTTTTTTTATGCGTTTTGTTTTGTGATTTGTTGGGTTGTGGATTCATCTATAGAGTTTATCCCGAATGGTTAGCTTTGCGAGTGCAAGCCCGTTCGGGGGGTTATAATTAGTACTTTTGCCCTGCCATCTACTAGCTACTAAGCGTGTTGATTTAAGTTTTGCTTATTATTTTTAGTCATTGGGCAAAAGTGCAGAAAACAGAAATTGAGCATAATCAATAATCCCAATATACTCTCCGTTTTCCTCAACGGGTGCAATTTTTACACCATAGTTGCACATTAATTTGGCTACATATTTAACATTTAAGTGTGCCGGGATTGAAAATACAGGTTTGGTCATAATTTCATATACACTTACTTCGTCGAAGGTTTTATTGGGAATTACTACCCCATTTATAATGTCGTTTACCGTAACAATTCCGTTGGCATCGGAGCTATTGCGTTTCTGAATTAGGAGGGCTTGTACATTCTTGATTTTCATTAGTTCAACGGCATGCCTAACGCTTGATAGCCCATCAATAAAGAATAATTGGTCAGAGGCTATCTCTTTTGCTTTTTTAAAAGTTTCCATTTTGTCTATTTTAGAGTTGTTCTGTTTTTAGATTATCCCTTATTTTTTTGATTTGCTTAGAGAGGCCTGCTACTTTGTCTAGCTTTAAGGACACCAATATACCATTGCCGGGTTTTTCAATATCGCATTCCTTAGATACTGCACTTATAATTTTTTTTGTGTGGTGTTCTTCAACGACAAAAAGAATGATGTTTGTTCTTTCTTCTATTGATAACCCTAAAAAACTTGCTGGCTCTAGGCCGCTGCCTTTTCCTTGGATAATTACATCGCCTGTTGCTCCGGCTGCTTTGGCTACTTTAACCACCTTGTCGGTAACCTCTTGGTCAAAAAAACCAATGATTAAGTCAAATCTCATAATGTTATTTTTTAAATTTACTTATTTTTTTTATTAAATCGGTCATTTGTGCATATCCCAAAACGGTAATCATAGGGAAAACGCTGGCAAATGCAATTAATCCAAACCCGTCTATGGCGGGATTTCTACCGGGAACAGCCGTGGCAAGTCCTAAGCCTAAGGCGGCCACTATGGGTACTGTAATGGTTGATGTGGTAACGCCGCCCGAGTCGTAAGCCAAGGCGACGAGGTCTTTTTTTACGAATATGGTTTGGATTAATACGGTAACATATCCTACCGTAATGTAGGTGGCCAAAGAGTCGCCCACTACAATGCGGTAAGTGCCTACTACCAAGGCAATGGCTACGCCCAATGCCACGACAACACGAAGGGAGAATACGCCAATTGTGCCGCCGGATACTTTGTTGGCCATTACTGCTACGGCATACAAGGAGGGCTCGGCAATGGTGGTAGAGAAGCCTATTAATGCGGCAAATATATAGACCCAATAGTAGGCTTTCCAGTCGGATAAATCGCCAGAGTAATGTTTGCCAATAAACTCGGGGTTAGAGAGTTGCTTTGCCATTAGTTCGCCTACCGGGAAGAGGGCTTGTTCTAATCCCATAAGGAATAGGGTTAAGCCTAAAATAACTAATATCACACCCAATATTACTTTTTTTAGGTGGGGAATGGTTTTTTTTATAACAAATATTTGGAATGCGGCGATTAACAACACGATTGGTGCTACATCTCTTAGGGTCGTTAAAAAGGTGGTTCCGAGTTCGTTTAGCATCTGTAAAATTAAAAAATTAACATACCATAGCACATCACAAATATCATGGGCAATAATGATGCAAAAGCAATTAGCCCGAAGCCGTCGGTAAGTGGGCTTCTGCCTTTAATTACTGTTGCTAGCCCTACGCCAATTGCAGTTACCAGCGGTACTGTAATGGTTGATGTGGTAACACCGCCAGAGTCGTAGGCAATGCCTATGATTTCTTTGGGGGCAAAAAAAGTGATTACAATAACCAATATGTAGCCTCCTATTATTAAGTAATAAATTGGCCAGCCTTTAATGATTCTCCACATGCCTATAAGGATAGCCAGACCTACTGAAAACGCTACTGATAGACGTAATCCAAAGGCGTAATTAGTTTGAAAATCGGGGGCTATTAAATTGGACATTACTGCAATTTCTGATGCTTCTTTGGCGACTGCAATTAGTGCAGGCTCGGCAATGGTGGTCGAAAATCCTAAAAAGAAAGAAAAGAGCAAAAGCCAAAATA
>CAMZKQ010000273.1 GCA_947311265.1 uncultured Chlorobiota bacterium
CGGAAGGTTTGGGCTACATGTATTCAACTCTAATTTTAAACCCCTTTGGCAAAAAGAAATTACACTCCCCTATAAAGAACAACTATTTGAAACCCAAGATTATACCGTAGATAATACAGGCAATGTATATTTGCTAGGAAAAGTTTACAAAGACAAGCATAGGGAGCAAAGGCGTGGAAAGGTAAATTATAATTACCATATCCTTAGCTACAAAAAAGAAGGCAAAGTGCTAGAGCTGCCCATAGAAACCCATGGCAATTACATTCAAGAAATGCAACTGGCAATAAATGCCCAGCAAGATATAATTTGCACAGGATTCTACTCACCAAGAACCAGCTCGAGCATAAAAGGAAGTTATTTTATTAAAATTGATGCACAAACTAAAACCACAAAAGTATCTAAATTCCATACTTTCGATAGCCAACTAATTACACAAAACATGACGGCTTGGCAAAAAAAACGCTATCAAAAAAAAATCAGTAAAGGCAGAAATACAGAGCTATACAGCTACGAATTAGACAATATCATTTTAAACAAAAACGGCGGCATACGCCTTATTGCAGAGCAATATTACATACACACTTATACCACCACTACCTACGACCCTAACGGAAACTCCACTTCCCAGACCAATTACAATTATAACTACAACGACATTATTGTCGTAAATATATCGGCAGAAGGGCAACTGTTATGGGCAGAAAAAATTGCAAAAAAGCAATCTACAACCAACGATGGCGGCTTCTATTCTTCCTATGCACTTGCTTTGGTTAAAGATAAGCTATACTTTATTTTTAACGACAATGTTGAAAATTTAAACTCCAGAGGCGTAGGCAAAGTACACAACTTTACACTCCGTAAAGCTGGAATAACAGTACTTGTGGAGCTAGATAGCCAAGGCAAAAAAAATAAAAATATTCTTTTCGATAATCAAAAAACAGGCATTCTAATACGCCCCAAAGTATGCCAACAACTAACACCCAACAGCATGCTGCTCTTCGGGCAAAGAAAAAAAAAGCAAAGATTTGCAAAAATTACATTTAAGGAATAGTTATTGTACTACAATTATTGAAGCAAATTAAAATGGCAAAAATATATATATATACATTTAATTTCCTATTAATAGCACTACTATTATTATTGCCAATAGCACTATTGGCTCAAAATAACGAATTTAGGCACATTAGAATTGCAGACGGGCTATCGCACGACAACGTATATACCATAATGCAGGACAAAGAAGGCTACATTTGGATAGGTACGCAAAATGGGCTAGATAAGTACGATGGCTACACATTTACCACCTATCTGCACGACCCACAAGACTCTTGCTCGTTGGTTTCCGCAGCCTTCGGCAAACTTTTTCAGGACAGTAAAGGGCGAATATGGATTGCCACTTACCGTGGAGGGCTAAGTTGCTATAACCCAAAAGAAAACACGATTAAACATTTCCAGCATAAGCCCAAAGACACCAGCTCGATACTTAGTAACTTGGTGCGAACAGTAGTAGAAGATACCAAAGGACAAATCTGGGTATCTGCCGCAAGAGGCGGTTTGCACTTATACAACGAAGAGCAGCAAAACTTTAAGCAATTCAAGCATATTAAAAATGACCCCACTACAATCCCCGATAGAAATGTAAACGCTTTGGCAGTAGATAAGCAAGGCTATATCTGGGGGGGGACACCCAAAGGATTATTTCGGATAAATATAAATACCCATAAAATTGAAACGTTCAATCCCGATGCTAAACAAAAAGGTCAAACTACTTCAAAAGTGCAATCGCTCCTTATAGATGCTCAAAATACACTATGGGTAGGCACAAGAGGCAGCGGGGTTTATAAATATATCCCGAAAGGCAAAACCTTTAAACCAATTAGCCAAATAATTACAGCTGTCCCGGGCTTCCTCTCAAAAGAAAGAATACAATGCCTTTACCAAACTAAAGATAAAAAAATATGGATAGGTACATATACACACGGCTTGCTATCCTTAGATTTAGAAAATAATAAAGTAAACACATTTCTGCATCAGCCAGAAAACAGTAAAAGCCTTAGCCACAACAAAGTAGAAAGCATTTTTGAAGACAGTGCCAACAACCTCTGGGTAGGTACACGAGGAGGTGGTATTAGCCTTTTAGACTTAAAACCAAGAAAATTTACCAACATTCTTTACAAGGAAAAACAAGCCAACAGAATCGCAGGGAAATCGATATTAAGCATAGCACACAACCCCAAAACAGGGCTTACTTACTTCGGTACAAATGCAGGACTTTCTATTTACAACCCCAAAAGCAAAACATATACCAACCTTATAAACAACAAATCTGACCCTAGCTCCTTCCCCGGCAGAAGGGTACGCTCATTGTGTGTTACAAAAGAAGGTAGCCTATGGATAGGTACATTTAGGCATGGGATTTTTAAACTTGAGAAAAAAGATGGAAAGTATAGTTATATTGACTACACCAAGATAAATGACAGTACAGCAATAGATATTCAAATAAACTCAATATTAGAAGACTCAAAAGGAGTACTTTGGGTGGCCACCAAATTTGGGTTAGCACGAATACAACTAAATGATAACCAAGCCCCTATATACGAAACCTCCGAAGAAAACTGTAAACTCTACAAACAGTATATTACTTCGATTTTTGAAGACTCCAAACAAAACATCTGGGTAGCGGCATCAGCAGGACTGTATAAGTACAATCCAGAAACAAATAACTACATTAAATATGAAAATAACACCCCCAAGAAAAAAGGAAGTACGATAAGCAATGTCAATCAAATTTTTGAAGACCACGAAAATAACTTATGGATAGCCACAGGCAGTAGCGGACTCTATCAATTTAATCCTGAAAATGGAACATTTAAAGCCTACCGAGATAACAGCCTAAAAACAGGCAACCTCACCGCAATACTGGAAAGCAACACAGGCCACCTTTGGCTTAGTAGCGGCAAAGGCTTAAGCAAGTTCAATAGAAAAACAGGACAATACACTCACTTTGGAATTTCAGACGGAATTTCAGAAACAGGCTTTAATATTAACGCTTGCCAAAAACTCCCCTCAGGAGAATTAATTTTTGGTAACATTTCAGGCTATACCAGCTTCGACCCAGCACAAATAAAACTCAATCCACATCAGCCCAAAATAGTACTTACAGATTTCAAAATTGCCAACAGCTCCTTCCTGCCCAAAAGCAACTCTTTCTGCAACACTACCTATGCCGACCTAAACGAAATTACACTTACCCACAACGATTACGTCTTTTCTGTTGAATTTGCAGCCCTCGATTTCACCAACCCTAAAAGAAATAAATACCGCTATAAAATGGAAGGTTTTAACAAAGAGTGGATAGAATTTGGAACAAAAAGGTATGCCATGTTCACCAGCTTACCACACGGGAAATACACCCTTAAGGTACAAGGAACCAACAACGACGGAATTTGGAGCAACAAAGATAACTCAATTGCCATAAAAGTAATTATAAAGCCCGCCTTTTGGCAAACCATACTATTCAAAATTGTAGCAGGATTATTAATTTTAACGCTACTAGCCTTGCTTGTTAAAAACAGATTAGCACAACTAAAAAGAGATAAAGAAAAACTCGAAAAAATGGTACAAACCCGTACCGTTGAAGTAGAAAACCAAAAAACAGAACTCATTAAAAGCAGCCAAGAAATACAAACCCAAAACGAAAAAATCCGCAGCAGCATTGGCTACGCCAAAACAATCCAACAAGCCATACTCCCCTTCAAATGGCGGTTCGATAGCTTTGCAGAAAGTTTTATTTTCTACCAAGCCAAGGATATTGTTTCAGGCGATTTTTATTGGCACGAACACATCGAAGGCTACCAGTTTATTGCAGTAGTAGATTGCTCTGGGCATGGCGTTCCAGGAGCTTTCATGAGCATGATTGGAAGCCGATTACTCAAAGAAATTGTAAGCGAAAAGAAAATCTTTGAACCCAACAAAATCCTCTCGAAATTAGACGAGTATGTTAAAATAACATTAAAACAAGACCAAACCGACAACAGAGATGGCATGGATGTTTGCCTAATTCGCCTAGAAAAAAACGAGCTAGGCTACAACGGCATTTTTTGCGGAGCAAAACGCAACTTAATCTATTACAAAAAAGAAGACCATAAACTATACCAAAAAAAAGGCACTCGCCGCTCTATTGGGGGCGTTTTTACACGCAGTTCTAAACAAGAATTTAAAAATGAACCAATTAAATTTTATAAAGATGACGTAATTTACCTCACTACCGACGGCTATATCGACCAAAATAGCCCCGAAAGAAAACGCTTCGGGACAACAAAACTGGTAACTATTTTAGAGCAATCCTCTCAAATGCAAATGTCCGAATTAAAAACAGAATTAGCACAGGCACTTAAAAATTTCCAAAAAGACAGCCCCCAGCGAGACGACATTACACTCATTGGCTTAAAATTGAAGTGAAAAAATCTTAAAAAAGCCTAAACTCCGCTAAACAATTTTTCTTATCCTCTTTATTTTGTATTTTTGTAAATAGCTTCTAATTTAGAAACCAACCAATAATTAGGCAAATTTCATAGTTGTGGTGCATTAGAAAAGACGAATATCATAAAATAAAAACTTAAAATAAATATGTAGATTGTTGAAAAGCATTTAGATTTGTGAAAAGAAACAGAAAGGTGTGACACTGTCTCACTTTTTTAGAATAGAAAGTAAAATGATAGAATTATTTGAAAATAAAAAATATAGATAATTGTGATTGCCCTCTGATTTGATAATATAAGAGCAACTGCAAAAAAGAATGTATAGCCAGTATAAAATTTATTCTTGAACGAAATATTTTGCGAGGTTATGCCTCAACGCTACTTACCGAGCGCTGGTAAATAATTGATGAAGAATGGGAATTTATAGAATTAATAATAATAAGACCAATGAAATAGATAATTATGAAAAACTTACCAACACCCAATAGTTACCAAAATCTTAAACAAGAGATTGCCACACTTCTTGTAAAAGGTCGTAAGCAGGCGGTTAAATCGGTTAATACTATTTTAGTGCAAACCTATTGGCATATTGGTAATCATATTGTGGAGTTTGAGCAAAAGGGAAAAGCAAAAGCGGAATACGGTAAGGAGCTTTTAACGAAATTATCAAAAGACCTCTCACTTGAATTTGGCAAGGGGTTTAGTCGCTCAAATCTATTCCAAATGCGATTGCTTTATATAAAGTTTCCAAAAATCCAGACACTGTCTGAACAATTGAGCTGGAGTCATTACGTTGTGCTTATAAAATGTAATGATGAGTTAGAATTAAACTTTTATCTTAAACAGTGTGAAAGAGAGAATTGGAGCGTTAGAGAGCTAAAAAGACAGATGAAAAGTATGCTCTTTCGTCGCTTGGCACTTAGTAAAGATAAACAAGGTGTTTTGGACTTATCTAATAAAGGGCAAGAAATAGCCCAAGCAGAAGATATAATAAAAGATCCTTACATCTTTGACTTTTTAGATATCCCTATTGATTACAGATATTTGGAGGGAGAACTTGAAGAAAAGCTAATCTCTAATCTTGAAAAGTTTTTATTGGAACTCGGTAAGGGATTCGCCTTTATTGGCAGACAATATAAAATTTTAATAGGCAGTCGTCACTTTTTTATCGATTTGGTTTTTTATCACCGTATCCTTAAATGTTTTGTTCTTATAGATCTAAAAAGAGGTGAAGTCGAGCATAATGATATTGGTCAAATGAATCTCTATCTTAACTACTTTAAAAATGAAGAAAATGTAGAAGGTGATAATCCACCAATTGGTATAGTTCTAGGGGCATATAAAGATCATATTCTTGTAGAGTATGCCACTCAAAATATAAGCAATCAGCTTTTTGTGAGCAAATATCAACTCTATCTACCAGAAAAAGAAAAATTAATAGAAGCATTAAATAAAATTTTAGGGAACGAAAATGAGTAAAAAAGATTTTTTCCCACAGCGACCAAAAGTAGAACCAACGATTTAGGTTTATGCTGACCTGCTACATATTTGACGCAGAGGCAGGTACTAGACTACGAGTAACTCCACACCTCTAATGTTTTTGGTAATATCTTGCCGGTGAAAGAAGTTTTTGCTTTGGCAAAAAAATATGAAGCGATTACGGTTGTTGATGTTGCACAATCGGCAG
>CAMZKQ010000274.1 GCA_947311265.1 uncultured Chlorobiota bacterium
CTCCTTATCGGCAATGGTATTTGCTACAACAGGGGCATCGTTAGTATTCTGCACGTGCAGAATAAAAGTTTGCGAACTGGTTGCTCCCAGATTATCTGTTGCCGTTATTTTTACTACAAAATCGCCTACATTTTCATTCAGCGGAGTACCAGTAAAAGTTTGATTGCCAGTATTGAATACTAACCATGAGGGTAAATCATTACCGTTTTCTAATTTTGCCGAAAACGTTAGGCTATCGCCTAAATCAATTTCCGAAAAGGCATTTTGCACAGAAAGACTGTATGCTTCATCTTCCAGAGTGGTCTGATTTTCTAATATTTCTGCAATTTGTGGTGCTGTATTTTCGGCAAAATGCAGGATAAACCGATTTGAAATATCACCTGCTTGCAGGTTAAAATCATAAGTGGGCAGTACTCTCAAATTTTGCATACTGTCCTGTTGTAAATCTTCAAGATATACGTGGGTGTTTTGTAAATCGTTAAATTCGGCTACCGAAATTTGCGAGTAGCCACCATTGGCAGAGCGTATCCCTAAGGGGATATTCAAGTTACTCATTACGCTTTCCGGGAAAGCGTTTATCGACAACTTCAAGTTTTGCTCGGGTGTAACTGTATATGCCTGTGGTACATAACTGTATGCTCCAAACATTTTGAAGGCATCGGTATTGCCATCAAATTCGGTCGTTGCATTTTGTGTAAAATAGACAGAGGTATATGTTTTTAATCCATTTTTGCCCACTCTTAATTTTAATAAATTGGCTTTTGTAGTGTTGTCATTTGCACTTTTCAGAAATGCTCCTGCACCGTGTGCCCTGTGCGAATTATTAATTTCAAAACTGGCGTTGTTCACGGTAGAATGCACAAAGTAGGCCTGCCCTGGCGGGATATAACGGGTCAGAAGTCCTGTACCTCCCGAAACGCCATTTACATACTCTTCGTAAGCACCTGTAATGGCATCGCCTTTCCAGACGTAAACGGCATTGTCGAAATCATCAAGATTGCCTGCCATAGCAGCTACTGCGTCCCAATCTACTGCCGAAGGGTAGGGGTTGGATACTAAATGCCAGCCATCATAATAGTTGGGCAGAGGCCCTGCTACTGCATCGTTGCTGGTGTAGGAAAGGTTGGTATAATTTACCGTTCCGCTGTGTGGTTTGCCAATAAAACTGATGGTTTTATCGCAATAGTTATAATGGGCATAGCCCGTTTTTATATCCAAATCTAATGGAACGCCACCTGCATTTTGATAGAATGCCCAACCGGGAACAAGGCTATCTGCATCAAAAGGACCAGCTGGGGCAGTTAGTGGGTTGCTGTCCAAATCAAAACTTTCGTCGTAGGTATAGAAGTTCGTGTTGAGCGAGCCACAGGCCGCTGCGGAAGTGAATAAATCTGTTTTTGCATTACTTCCTGCGTCCATTGCTGGGGTTTCTATGGGGCTGGAAACATAGTGGTAGCTGGTGGCAGATAGAAATGTTTTTAGAGTATTTGTACCTGCACCTGTAAGGCTGCCGTTGTCGATAAAGGAGGCTTTGCCTGTGGCATCGGCTTGCATTGTAAATGTGCCGTTGTTTATAAAGCCTCCGCTTACGGTGTAAGTGCCATCGGTATTGATGGTGGTAGATGCTCCGGGATGGATAATTACAGTTTGGCTTTCTGCATTGCCTGTAATTTCGGGGTATTCGTTAGATACAACTACTGGTATTTCAATGTCGTCGGAGCTTGTGGGTACTGCGTTGGGCGACCAATTTTCGGCAGTAAACCAATCGTTGGGGGATACTAAATCATCGCCTTGCCAGTAAAATTCTACATTATAGTTTTTCCAAGCAAAGCCGTCGGCAGCTCCACCAGAAAATATGAGTAGCTCTGGCGAGGTTACTTCTTCAAAGTTGAGCCATGCAAAGCCATCGGCAGCTCCGCCTGAAAAAATAAGCAGTTCTGGCGGTGTTACTTCTTCAAAGTTGAGCCATGCAAAGCCGTCGGCATCTCCACCGGCATATACTCCTATGGGGCTTGCGGCTTCGGTAAATGCAAGTTGTGCAAATCCATCGGCATTTCCGCCAAAGTACTGTGCCTTTGCATGAGTTAGACTAAGAACTGCCCCCAAAAACAGTAATATAAATTTATATTTTTTCATCTTTTTGGGATTTATTATTGTGCAGTTTTCACGCCTCTACCGCCAGTTGTATTGTAAGGTTTTGGGTACGATCCTACTTTTTGAGGCTGAAAATTAGAATACTGTCTTCCTGATACTTGAAGATGTTGAATGTAAGCTGCAGTTGTAAATAAAGTACCTCCACGTATGCTTCCGCCAAATCCAGAAGTATAAGATGGCCAGTCGGCATTGGTGCGTTGTCCATTTACATCTAGTACGCCATCGCCATGTGTGCCAGTAAACACTCGCCCTGTGGGTTGGCCAACGCTTATTGGAATTTCCCATAACCCACCTGTAATATCCATAATGCCGTAGTAAGTTGCCCCTGCTTCTACTCTTGTTGAAGCTGCAAGTGCCATTGCACCGCATCGCATAGGGCCTGCTACTGCCGGAACACTATTCGCTATACAGTTAGACCCTGCGGGGTTAGAAGCTACCTCGGTAGTGCTTCCGTCATTAACTGTCCCTGCGGCATAGCCTATTACCAAACTTCCCCAAGCATATTCTCCTGCTACTGGGGCAAGTGGTCCACGGCAGAGTTTCTCGTATTCTAATTCGCTAAATGGGCGTAAGCCCGACCAGTCTAAATAAGCCAGAAGATCGGAGATGCTGAGGTAGTTGCATTCAATTGTTTGTCCGTCATTTACTTCATTAAAAACATCATCGTCATCTAAATTATTACCATATACTCTTACGCCTAATGCCCCGGGGTCCGACTGGCATTTAATGCCATTCCTATTTGAAGGTGTGGTTCTGCCGGTAGATTCATATTGGTAAGTACCTATGGTTCTTGCAAAGGTTCTATAATACTGTTGATTTCGGGTAAGGGAGTTTAGGAATATGACATATTGCTCTTGGCTAATAGAGTATTTCATGCAATAAAAAGCGGCAAAGCCTTTAGGAAAGGCGGCTGGTAATGCTTTTGAAATGCCGTCGTTAAAGTCATCGGGGTTAGAACCACCCGAGTTATTGTTGTTGCCCAGCGAACCTGCTGCTCCGCCACCAAGTGTAATGGCTGCTTCGGAACTTACTGTATAGGGTGTACCTGATGTGCCGGCTTCAAATTGGCGATAAGTAGATAGCCCATCGCCTACCTGGAATGCACCTTGCGGCACATAAACCATTTCTATGGCTTGCACCGAAATTTCAAATACGTCTGCATCAAGTTGCCCATCTACACCGTAATCCCAGCGGAGTTGTACGCTGGTATAGTTTACCGAGGCTTGCGCAAAATTGGCACTGGCATAAAGGAAAACGCCCATTGCTCCACCTACTCCATTATCGTTGAGGCTGGATATGGTTGCTCCTGCGGGTACGGTATGCCCATCGGCAGCCCCTGTACCATCTACCCAATGCAGGGTAGCATGGTTCCAAATAATGCCTGTTTTATTTCTGAATTTCACAAAAATCCAAGCGGCATCCCAGTTAGAGGGGCCTACACCTGTTCGCCAAGAATTATCCCAGCTGACATCAAAATTAACCAGCTGAAAATGGTTAGTGGTGTTTTTCCCGGAAAGGGAAACGTTAGATATTTGGATATTATTAGCCATTACTGCCGAAGTGAGTAGAGCAAATAAGATTAAAAGGGTGGTTACTTTTTTCATAATTACGAGGGTGTTAAAAAAATATGTGTTATAGGTATGCTGATATAAATTACTTTTTTTGTTTTTAGACCAGACTATTTTGCTAAGTAATAAAGTATCAAAGGTGCAATAATTAAGTTGGTCAAAGCAATATTTTTTGACGAAAGTTACTATTTCTTTGATAAGTTGAAGTGGTTATGATAATTTGTAAATTAAAGATAAAAATTAATACCTTATGATTTTACGATGTTATGAATAAATTGTTAAGTTTGTGCATTGGCGGTTAATTTACGATTAATACAAAAATGATACCATTATTCAATTTTTCTACACTTGCGTTATATTCTTAAAACAGTTTAAAGTCTGCAACTATTCACGCCAAATAACAGGCTAACACTTTTAACTTAAATAAATTAACATGAAAAAACAACTACTTCTAGCACTTATACTAGTGCTTTTTACAACAGCAGGATTTTCCCAACAATGGAAAAGCAACCTGCCGAACAAGCCCGTTAAGGCACTTACATTTAACGATTACCAAGATGCCTTTAATCAATAATGAACAGAAATACCAAAACGAATAAATGTTGCAAATTTAGCTGCTGATATATCAAAAGCTTTTTTATAAAAAAACTCTTTTTTTTTGATATTTTCCAATGCTATAACAAAAAGATTTGATAAACACTTGACTTTAAAGGATATAATAATTACAAACAAAATATTATGAGATAATTTTTTTCATACCTTTGCAAAAATATCATTTTTAACCTTTAATTTCTATAAAAATGGACAAACTCAAAA
>CAMZKQ010000275.1 GCA_947311265.1 uncultured Chlorobiota bacterium
GGGGAGGTGCTTGGGCTTTGTGCCATAGTTGAGTTGCCCCATGTGGTCGCAAATAGTATTGCTACAAGGAAGTAGATTTTTTTCATTCTTTTTAAGGTTTAATATTAGGAATAAAATTATAACAGAATAAACAAGAAATGATTATCTAAAATTTATTCTAAAAAGTAGTGTTCTGCAATGATACGAAATTTTGGTGTAAATAGCAAAGCCAAAATTTAGATTAAATACAAGCTGCTTTTATTATGATACTATATAAGGAGTATGGTTGCGTGTTTTGCCTAGGTATTTTTATTAAAAGTATTGGATACTTATTTGTTATCTGCTTTTTTTATAACAAGCCCAATTTCCATAACTGCTGGGGCGGTTTCGTTGAGTAGGGTATGCTCGATAGTGTAGCTGTATTCCCCTTTTTGCATTTTTTGATGCAGGGAAAATGGTGCCTCAAAATCCCAAATTTGCCCGAGTGGGTCGCCCTGGTATTTTTTGTTTTTACTAATAATCATAAAGCGGACTTCTTTTTCTCGCTCTTTGCCCGAGGGTAATTTTTCTGTAAATTTAATGGGGATATATCTGTATGGAAACCCTGTGGCATACCGCATTCCAAAGTATAAGTCATAATTTCCAGCTTCGGAAATGTTAAGTTCAAATATTTTTTTGTCGGATTTTTCCCAACGTAAATCGTCTGTATCTTGGTAGTTTGTGTACACTGTTGTACAGGAATTTATGAGGGTTAGTGTAGCAATGGCAGAAATTAGCACTACATATTTCAACCGTTTTACTATTGGGATATTTAGAAAATCAGTTAGCTTTTTTATACTGCTATTCATTTTTTGTTATTATTTATTGTTTGTTTTTCCGTGCTTTTCGGCGAGCTTCCCTAGCCATTCGGCGAAGTTCTTGCTCCATTTCTTTCTTGAGTTTTTTCTCTGTTTTACGGTCAATTTTATCTTGCTTCTTCTTTTTTCGCTTTAGCAATTTCATTAATTTATCTTTATTTTTCATCTGCTTTGTTCGGTAGCCTAGCGACGATACTGCCCCACTAATTATGGCCTGTGTCCATAAATGGAATACATTTTTATGGATTACTTGTTCGGAGTAAATTTTGCCTTCAATTAGCTTTCGCCCTTTTCTTTTGGGGTTATTGCTACGCAAAATTGAGTTGGCAAGCATTGAGGCCCCATTGCGTTGGGAGTTTGTGGTGTCTTTTATTTTTATTTTAAGGTTTTTATAATAGAGTCGCATTTTGCCTTCTGCAAAATTGGGGTTGGCTTTCATGTGAAACTGTAATTTATCTGCCTGCCCTTGTGTAACGGCAACAAAAACAGTGTTTTCAATCATTGGGTTTAGCTCTGCCAAGTCAAAAGTATCTACGGTACCGGCCAAAAGGTACTCACTTTTTTCAGTACTTAGCGGAAATCTAAAAGAGGCATTCATTTGCCCTTTGCCCATCAATTTGGCATTTAGCTGCATGCGTGTAAATTTTTTCTGTTTAAAAACGGAGGTATCGTTGGTTAAGTTGGTGATTGTACCGCCTAAATCTTCGAGGGTAAAAATGCCTGTACTGCTTTTTTTCTTAGAGTTTTGCTCATAAGCAATGTACGAATTTTTGAGGATTACGGAGTCTATATTTATTTTGTTTTTTGCTTTTCGGATTAAATCTAAAGGCATAATAGGGCGTTTTGCGGTATCTTCGGCAAGCTGTTTGTCTTTAAAAATGTGCATTTTTAAAGTCTGGGCAGTTACTTTTTTTATATCGAACGATTTTTTTTCGATTAATGCTCTAAGGTCAATATTTTGTGCCTCTACCTTTTTTCCTTCAATATACATTACTCCTTTTTGTAAGCCATTTACTTTGGCAAATTCGTACTGCCCATAGCGAGGCATCATACTAAAATCATTTACATAAATATTTGATTTTAAGGAGGATATGCCAATTTCATTTAGTGTAATATTGTACATACTGTCTTTCATAATAAACGAATATTTATGAAAATGTAGCGAAATATCTTTGGCTAATAATAGGCGTTTTTTGTCGATGTTTTTAATGGAGTCAATGTCAAAGTCGGTGATAGTACCAGAAATAGCCTCCATTTTTACCGATGAGTTTTTCTTTCCTACGGTATTTTTAAGTGTAATATTGGCATCGGTAATTTTTAGGTTTTGGATATTAAATGCTTTAAATTTTTTGGCTAATTTTGCCATAATTTCTGCTTCGGTTTGGCTAAGTGTTTTCTTTTTTTTAGGTTTTTTAAATTGGTGGATTTTTATTTCAGGGCTATTTATTGCAATATCTTCTATAAAAAAATTCTTTTTTGTTATAATATCCAAATAATTTAAACCTTGGGCTTCTACTCGAGGAATATTAAATGCAATTAAAGCATTTTTCGTCATGCTTCTTGGCAAAAAGTGAGTGTTTAGTAAAGAGTCGTAACTAAAATTAACATTTACTCCCGTAAATCGAGATTCAAAAATGGCAATATCTAGTGTGTCTGCCGAAAATTTATGAATACTATCAGGCAAGGTGAATTTGGTGTCGGTGAGTAATATTTTGGCTTCTTTTGCTGTAAGCAAGGGTTTTCCTAGCTTTAAGTTTGCGGAGTCTAAACTGATGTTTTTGAGTAGTAAGTTTAAATCGGTTGTACCGTATCGGCTAATGTTTTTGCCTTTTTCGTTGGCGAGTTCAATTTTACCACCGGTAATGGCAATTTGAGCAATAGAAATCCCATTTAGCCCTTTTGGAAGGGCTATTTTAAATGCTTTTTTGCTGCTGTCCTGCTTTTCGGGCTGCGGAATATCTAGGTGGCGGGTAAGGATTACTGCTGGTGTTTGGGCATCAATCGTATTAATTTCCGCATATTTTTCGGTAAGTAAACGCTCTGGATTTATACCTGTTATTGAAATGCCTGGGAAATATAAAATAAGTGAGCTGGGTTTTTGAATTGTTTTTTGCCTACTCTCTAGTGGGAAAATCCGAAGTTGGGTGGCACGAATGGAGGAGTCCGCACTCGAAAAAATAAGCTGCCCTGCCATTACTTTGTGTAACTTATCGGGCAAGATGGTGGAAAAATCATAGACTTTTAGTTGTAAAGAATCTGCAAATAAAAATTTATTGTACGAGCCTTGCAGGGAATCCTGATTAACCAAAAAGTGGTGCATACGGGCAGAAACATAGCTATCAAAACTCGACATCTGGGTATTTAGCGTGTCTTTTGTTTCGATTTCAATAAAGCCGCTATCTATTTTAACATTCTGAATATCAACGATATTCATTTTTCCTTTTAGAAAATGAATGATGGTATTTTTATACGCATTATTTAATTTTATTTCAGTAGAGTCTAAACTGTATATTGTGGAATCTGCAAAAATGTCGGTACTATCTTTGGCAAAAAAATCGGTACTGTCGGGATACAAATTTAGTAAGCTATCTTTTTTTATTTTTTCAAAATCAGTAAATTTTAAGCTGGGGTAAGTACTAATTTTTACTTTTGGCTTAAGTAAATAGATACTTTCGATGGAAAGCTGTTTGCCAAAAATTGCTTTTTGAACATCTACTCCTTTTACTGCAAATTTTGGCAAATTAATTTCAGAGTAATTATTTTTCTGATATTTTTTCAGCATTTCTAAAGTGCTGTGTTTGTATTTTGGCAAAATTTTCAGTTCTTCTGCATAGATTAATGAGTCGGTAGATGATACTCGTAAAAGGGCTGCTTCAATAATATGGAAATCGGTGTTGGTTTTCATTGAGTAGTCGCTTAATTCAACTTCAAAAGTTTGGGCATGAATTACCTTGTCTGAATAAAGTGCTGTGTTTCTATCTAGCTTTACTCTGTTCATTTTTAGCGATATAACTCCCTTCGAGAAGGCATCTTTCTCTTCTTTTGTTTTGTTTATATAATTAAATTTCCCGTTATTGATACGAAATGTAGCTATTCGTAAAGTATTTAAATATTCTTCAATAATATTATAAATTGCCCCTTTCTTTTTACCTTTTTTAGTTATTCTACCGCTCCCAAATTGGGTAATATTTAGCGAAGGGTGGTTTATAAATAGTCCGCCGGTATTTAAAACCCCTGTATTATAAGCGTGCAAAAAATTTATGGCCGTTAATTTAAGTGTTGGGATATAAATATTCATAATTATAGGGTGCTTAATTTTGCCCACTTGCCTTGGTTTTATACGAATGCCTTGTGCTGTAATTGTTTTTTCTTTGGTGGAAATGATAAATTTTTCTGCGGTTAAACGGTGTGTTTGCTTGGCAAATTTCATAGAGTAATCTGCCACAGAAAGTGTAAAATTATCGGCAAACATAATTTTGTTGTTGCGTTGTGCAGAGAGGGAGTCGAGTACAAAATTTTCTAGTGAGAGGGAGCAATTATCAATGTTGATTTTTTGCTGCACATCAAAAATCCCTTTTTTGTATTCAAATTTGGCATTATTAAATGTAAATTTTCGTACTTGGGCAGAGTTAATCTTTCCTTTTACAAGGTCGAAAATAGTTTTAATTTTAGTTTTTTGCTTTTTAAGTTTTGCTGTTTTTACTTTGCTCTTTGGGCTTACAATTTTTATGTTCGCTGCATTTATATAGATGCTGTCTATCCTAATATCTTTGTCGAACCATGCTTTATAAATATCTGTGCCATAGAATTTTATCTCTGGTATTTCGGCATAGTAAATAGGATTTTTAGTCGTTTTTTGCGAAACAAACCCGGGTCTTATAACCGCATTTTCTATAAAAATTTCTTTTTTCCTAGAGGAAACTTCTATTTCGCCCACCAAAACAGAGTGTATCTTGTCGTTTAAAAGCAAGCGGTAATTTTCTGTTTTTAAATAGAAATTTTTGGCGTAAAAGAGTTCATTTTTTTGTTTGTATTTTTGCTCGTCTATTCTAAAGTCGTACAAGATAACAGAAATACGGTCAGCCGAGGTTTTTTGCTCCATGTCTGTTTCTGCCAAATACATATCGAAGTAGCCATCGGTTAGGGTTATTTTTTTGCAAGTAAGGGCGTTTAAATAAGGCTCGATGGTAGCATATAAATCATTATGGATAGCATCGTACTTTTCCTCCTGCTTGTCTTTTTTGGGCAGGCTTATAAGATTGACCATAGGGTTGCTAATACTCACTTCTCGGAAGGATAAATCGGCATCTCTTAGTAATTTAACAATACCTAGCCTACTGAATTTTAGTTGGTCAAATTCTATTTGGTAGAGGGCTTTGTTGGTAAGCCCAGCTCTTTTCAGTTCGCCATAGCGTGCCGTATCGGCTTTTAGCCGAAAATTATTCAGTTTGAGTGTTCGTGTGGTAAGCTCAATTTGTAGTGCCGAAAATTCAACAGAATATACGCCTTTACTTTCGCTTGCAACCCAAGCCTGTATGCCAGTACGCAAGAGTGGGGCTGCAAAAAACCATAGGGCAGCTTCTGTGGTAATGAAAAGCGTAAGCAGTGTTAAAAACGTTTTTCGGAAAATAAAATGCCGCTGTTTTTTTGGCTTTTGGTCGATATTTTCAGATTCTTTTTTTGGCAAGTTTTTATCTGTAAAAAAGGAAGTATAGGGGGCTAAGTTACTATTTTATTTAGCGAGTTGTAGTATTAAATTCCAAAATTTTATATTTAGTTAGTTTTTAGTGCTTTGGGGTTTCTGTGGAGTCGTTGTCAGACATCATACTCATCCATATTTTAACTTCTGCCCCTGCTGATACTTTTGTATTTTTAGCTGGTGTTTGCCTTCTTACTGTTGCAGTAGTGGAGTCTTCGTAAGAAATTACAGTTTCATCATAATTAACTTTTCCGAGGTTAATAAAAAGTCCTGCGGCTTTAAATTCGGCATCGGTTAGGCTAAGTCCTATCAAGTCGGGGATATGTGTTTTGTCCATGCCTCTTTTTTTGCCTAAAACAAGGTCAATTTTTGTGCCTTTGGGCACCATTTCTCCTACGGCAATACTTTTTCCGTTAATTTGCTGGTCGAGTACTAAATTTTCTGTTTTAGAGGGGCGATAAATTAGTTTCCCAATTCTTAAAAAGTTGGAACCAATGTCTGCTTTGGCTTGATAAAGCGAAACTTTGGTTAGGCTAGGCATTGGTACTTGCTCGGCTTTTAGAGATTTTATTGTAAGAAAAATGGTACGGTTTTCTTTTACCATAAAATCTTTTGGTGGGATTTGCTCTACTACTGCTCCGGGTTTTCCGGGGGCACTATATACCACATCGCTTACTCTAAAATTTAAGTTGTGCTCTTCTGCTAATTTTGTTACCTCTGGTATGGTTAGCCCTCTAAAATCTGGTACAGAAAACTCTTCTCCGTGGTTGGTAAAAAATCTTAACCAAAGAAAAGCAAGCAATATTATGCCAATGCCGATACCAACGGCAATCCCTCCTGTTATAAGGTATTTTTTTAATGTTTCATTCATGGTTTAATTTTTTGCTTGGGTGCAGCACTAGCTGCTAGTACTCTTTTATCACGTTGTAAACCGTATCTCGCTCAACGGGTTTGCGTTTTACTTTTTTTACCAGTGCTACTAGCATTTCAGTGCTCATTTGTGGTGTTTGGTCTTCGCCCCCTGCCATGGAGTAGATTTTTGTAGAGTCGTCAATTGTACCATCAATATCATCAACGCCATAGGACAGGGAAAGTTGCGTGGTTTCTTTGCCAATCATTGGCCAGTAGGCTTTTATATGGTCGAAATTATCGAGCATAATCCTAGAAATTGCGTAATTACGCAAATCTTCGATAGAAGATACTTCGCCTAGCCCAGACATGCTGTTGTTTTGGCTACGGTATTTTAGTGGGATAAATGTATTGAAACCGCCTGTTTTGTCTTGTAATTCTCGAAGGCGGATAAGGTGGTCTATCCTATGTTTGTATTTTTCGCTATGCCCGTATAGGATTGTTGCATTAGAAGGTATGCCTAGTTTATGGGCAGTTTCGTGTATAGTTAGCCAGTTGTCGGTAGATGCTTTTTCGTCGCAAATCACCTCTCGTATTTCTGGGCTAAAAATTTCGGCACCACCACCGGGGATAGAGTCTAGCCCGTATTCTTTGAGAACTTTTAGCCCTTCTTCTATGGATAATTTGGCTTTATTTATCATAAATTCAAGCTCCACAGCAGTAAATGCTTTGACGTGCAAATCTGGGCGTATCTCTTTGATTTTCTTTATGATAGAGCCATAGTAGTGCAAATCTCGTTTGGGGTGGACGCCACCTACGATATGTACTTCGGTAATTGGTTTACCGTCATAGGCACGTACTTTGTCGAGAATATCTTCTGGCGAGTATTCCCAAGCTCCTTCATCGCCCGGTTTGCGAACGTATGAACAGAATTTGCAGGTATAAATGCAAATATTAGTAGGTTCTATATGAAAATTCCTGTTAAAATAAGTGGTATCTCCATGTCGTTTTTCACGAATATGGTTGGCCAAAGTGCCTAAAAATGGCAGTTCTGCTTTTTGAAAAAGCAGATTGCCTTCTTGTTCCGAAATTCGTATTTGGTCAAGCACTTTTTGTGCAATTATTTTTAAATCCGCCGAAATTGTATCGAATTTAAGTAATCCTTTTATTCTTGTAGTACTCATTGTTTCGTTTTGGTTTAATTACAGAATTAATTACAAATCCCCAATTAATTAGGCTCTAAGATGTATTAATCCTAAAAAGTCAAAATTAACAAAAAAAGTGAACTTGCCTATTTTGTCTTTAAGGATATTTTTTTTTAGGTCTAAGCTTTTATATATTTTATACTACAAAAGTAGAAACAATCCAGCTATAAAGCAAGTTTTAGTAATTTTCTTAATCTGTAAAATTTTCCAGAAGAAAGCTCTTGAAAAAAATATTATTCTGAATTAAGCCATAAAAGGGGGTAATGTTTTTATTTTAGCCCCAATTTATCACTCTTTTTTTAAAATTTGGTCATATTTTAATAATTATTTATATTTTTATAAAATCATTTATTCACCCCTTAACCATGTAAGTTTAAAATTTAAAGATTATGAAAGCATCAGAAATTGTAAATTTTATAAAAGAAATTGAACTGTTTAGTACATTTTCTACAGAAGAAATTGAAAGTATTGTAAATATTACTAACGAAAAAACAGTTGAAGTTGGGACTGTCCTTTTTAATGAAAATGACAAAAGAGAAAACATTTACATTATTTATGATGGAGAAGTAGAGCTTTACAAAAAAAACAAGCTAGGCAAGCGAAAAAAAATAACTTACTTTGCAAAGGGTGATTTCCTAGGCGAAGGGGCTATTATCAAAAATTCGCCACACTCTACTGCTGCCGAAACGCTTTCGCCATGTACCTTATTTATAATCCCGAACAGCGAGTTTAAAATTTTACTAGACGGCAATGGAGTTTTGGCGGTAAAATTCTTTTCGCAGGTAGCCCAGATTATTTCACGAAGAATGAATAATGCGAATAGTCGCACGATGAGTATTGCCAGCCAATATATTTCAGGAAAAGTAAGAGAAGAGCACGATTTGTTAGGGTATAGAGATATTCCTGACGGCTTTTATTACGGTATCCAAACTTTGCGTGCCACCGAAAATTTTAATATTTCTGGTGTGCCTTTAAATTTTTATCCGTCCATAATTATTTCCTTTGCGATGGTAAAAAAAGCCGCCGCAAAAGCCAATTTCGAACTGGGCATTCTAGATAAAACAATTGCCAACGCAATTATGGAAGCTTGCGACCTTATTATAAATGGACGCTACCACAGGCATTTTGTGGTAGATATGATACA